>JBKGYM010000072.1:0-5625 GCA_046546115.1 Candidatus Woesearchaeota archaeon | reverse complement strand
ATTCCACACACTGTGCATGGTTTCTTACCATGCTCTTTGATCGCTTTCTCAGTGAGTGCGTCGAGCGTAGCCCCGAATCTTTCCTTGAAGGAGAGCACTGTCAAGGGTATATCATGTCCTGAGCAGAATTCCTTCAGGTCTTCTAATGTGTGGTCGCGATAGTCTTCTATGCCTTCGTCGATGGCTAGAGCGAAATAATCAATATCGTGCTTCTTGCAGTATCTCATGGTCATGTAGAGGGCAGCAAGAGAATCCTTCCCGCCAGAAGCAGCTACACACACCTTGTCTCCTCTCTGCATGAGCCTGTATCTTTTTATGGTCCTGAATACTTTGCTCTCAAAATAATCAAAGAAATGATTCTTGCAGAACCTTTGGCCTGCTATCTCATATACTGCTCTTTCGCCACATTTCGTACATTCCATCATCATCCGCCTGAGACAACCGATAGTATCTTCACGTCATCAGTCCCGGACAGATCCTCATCAGGAAGCACAATATCACCATTCCTGACGATAAGTACAGTAGAAGGGTTTATGCCAAGCTCATCAAGCAATTCTTCAGCTTTACAGGGCTTATCGCGGCTGAATCTCCTTTTCTCTTTCTCTATGTATACTTCCATGACCGATCACCCGGAACTAGTTTCCGTGCGAACCTTTCCGTGATGAACTGGTGACTGTTTATAAACGTTTTGGACTCTTCTCTTGACAAAAGAAAATGTGTCTAACGCAAAGATGTAATAGCACATGTTTATATTGAGATAGAAAACTATTTAATCAGGTAACATATGATCTATGATATGCCAGCAACTTTAGAGAAAAATGTTAAGAAAATAGATAGGAATGTGAAGAAAACAGAGAAAGAATTGATGCGAGAATATCACGAGATTGTTATCCTAACAAAACTTATTGACAGGTTTGCTAAAGAGGATAATGAGAAGAAGAGAGAAAAAATAAGGAGACTCATAATTAAAGAGACAAGGAGACTAAATCGAGATGAGAGATATTTTGATAAGGATATAATACATCAAGTGGGTGATTTCTACTCCCTTACGGAACAGCTGGAAGAGCATTATGAGAAGAAGAGTGAAGTGCGAAACATCTATGGTGCTGTAGAACCTCTGCTCAAACAGCTTACAACATTCAAAGACAAGCTTCTGATGTGGTTGTCTCAAGAAGGGGAACTAGATAAGATCATCAAGTCAGAAGAGTTAGAAGAAGCAAAAGAGATTATCAACGATATCCTGAATGATATAAAGGGCGCATATATGGATGAAGAGCACCTCAAGAGCATACTTGATGCGATAGAGGTAAAGCTTTCTGAAAATTCTGGTGGTTCGCAGAGCAAGAGCGATGATTATGGACTCGGGGATACAGTGATAAGGAAATTCAATTATCCAAGAAGGCTGGTTAATCATGTATATGTCTATCTACCGGAGATATGTGAAAAAAATGGTGCAAGGTTAGGAGGAAACAAGAAGGAAGGAAGTGTTCCTGGATGGAATCCTGAATACTTTCCACCTTATACGATGGAAAGCCATAAGGTAAGAGATGGTGACAAGAGAGTACTTTTTGAAGTCATCGGAAGATCCAGATATAACATGAAACCCATCGCAACAAATAATAATGGAAGGAAGCAATATGCGGGTATGCATAGTTCAAATGTAGCCGTTCCAGCAAAAGATCTCAGAAGAGTCAGCGAGAAGGAAGAGATATATTATAATGGTGACCACGGAGTTCAAAAGGCAGCATGAGCAGATATAGATAGTAACTAAGAAAGAGCTTATACTTTCAAATTATTTATGTTCTGAGACTTTGATCTTTTATCTATATAAGTTTTTCCAGATACTTTTTAACAACCCATCCTATTCTCTTGAGATTAAGCTTATACATAAAATCACTCTAAAATGAGATGTGTCTAACGTAAAGATATGAAAGCAGACTCTTTCTCCAGATTTTCACAAGTTTTATCAAACATCAGATACCTTGTCAGACTATGAAGGACAGGATTGAGAAGGTCTATGCAGAGTTGAAGGAGAAAGGCCTGGTGAAGAGCCGGCTCACAAAGAGTCATCTTGTGCCCAACCTGAAACGAAGCCTCATCTCAGGTATAGTATACAATCCAAAGTATTCTCATCTTGACAAAGATGTCATCAGATTCCTCATACTTCATGAGGAAGGCCACGGGAGGATTCCGATAGCATACCCTATAATCTTCCTGGTATTCATCATCACGACCATCATAGGCACTTTCATCACTTTCAATCCTGTCCTTGACTTCATCCTGACATTCATCGTCTTCTTCGGCATACTCCGGCTTTTCATTCCTATACTGAGACATGATGAGTATAAAGCCGATCAATTCGCGGTTGATGCGCTGATCAGGGAGTATGATATCGATAACCTTGAGCAGATCGTGAAGAAAGCATTGGATACTTTGACCAAAGGCTCAAAGAGAAAGACAATAGTAAGTTACATCTATATACTCATGCCTTATCATCCATCTAATGTGCAAAGGATTGAGGCAGTGAGAGGAGCCAAAGAGAAAAAAGTTGTTGGTTGAAGCTGTCCTATTCTTGCAGACTAAATGCAATCTTCAATGGTTTTCCACTCAATCAGATTACCAGGCACAGAATCTCTTACCAGAGGAGAATTTCGTATGCTTTTATAGATTTCATTTATATCTTTCAGGATTTCAGGCCCCACAGAATAGAATTTTCCAGATTCAACATAGTTGTCAATCATCCAAGAAGGGTATAAGGGACCACCTTGACCCAGTCCGAACTCATCTTCTAGAGAGGCATTGTCGTCATTCTTAAGGTCAATTGCAGCGAGTGAGTCAGTATCTCCCAGTTCTACACGGTAGAGCCGATTGTGATTTTCGTCAACTCCTTCAGCATCTTTTGGCACATAGAGAAAAAAGATTTTTCTTGGGTATGGTTCACCATTACATAGGATAATTCCATGATATCCCCTGCCATCATTACCCTCAGCGATAGGCGTTTTCTCGTGATCCTGAGCGATTCTAGAGGCATCCTCATATTCACTCTCCTGGAACGTTTTCCCGCATATATCGCAGATATATGAAATATCTTTATGCATGATGCCAATGTTGGTGATATATTATTTAATCTTTTTCTAAAAATGGAACAAATCCATGAGAAGAATGTGTTTGCCGTCTTTCCGAGCACTTCGAATTCCAAAGTAGCATTTTCGAAGAAAATGCGACTGCCGGGATTCCCAGAGCGGAAGCGTGGGTGCCAATGACCCAGTTATTGAGCACTTAGAAGACCGGCAAAGCATTTTCGAAGAAAATGCGACTGCCGGGATTCGAACCCGGGCCACGACCTTGGGAGGGTCGTATCATACCGCTAGACTACAGTCGCGTTTTTGAAATGTGATTCTATGGGGCCGCTGAGATTCGAACTCAGGTCTTGACGCCCCGAACGTCAGATGATAGCCAAGCTACACCACGGCCCCATCTTCATCCTGGAAGAAATGCATACTTAAAAAAGCTAATTGTTTTGCTCTGACCACTAAAAAGGGACAAATTAGAAAACATTTAAAAATTGCAAGGACTTTCTCATTACTATGTCACTCATAGGAATGGGCAATGCCTACAATAGTGCTGCGGAACGAGAACGGAGATTCATCGAGCGCAGAGAGCGCCTCTTGGAAAGGATGGATGATGCAGAGAAGGCAGGTAAAGAGAGAACTGAGTTAAGGAACAGATCCATGCCTGTGCTTTCTGAGAAGATGGACGAGCTTTATGAAGTCTCTCTTGATGATCATTCTGACCGCTATACGCTCCAAGATAAGATTTCGAACCTTCAGGAGACAATACGTGATGAGAGATTCCCGCTCCCACATGATGATGTCCTTGCAGGAAGGCTGAAGACGCTGGAAGGGATGGTGTCGAATGTCCAGAAGAATCTCTCACATTATCACAGTACACCTTCTGTGGATCAGAGGATCAGAGATAGTATTGGTGAACTTTATACTACGTTTCTCAGCAAGGTTGAAGGGAAATTCGGCCAAGAGATATATGAGAGACTGAAGAAGTGATTTACAGGCTCTTATCTTCAGGGCATTCTCCTTTTGTCCAGAATTCTACATCAGGATTCCTGCAGGCTTCACATGGGTTGGATGCTGTTTCAGCACAAGGTGTGCTTTTGCATTCTACATCTTCCTTATACCATCCGCATACAGGATCATACTCTCTTGTGCAGGCTTCCGCATCGCGCTGTTCTTCAGTACAGAAATGGACATCCTCATCTATTTCTACACATGAGCTGGTCAGCATCGTGCTTGCGAAAATCACCAAAGGCAGAATCCAACGAACCACTTTCTCTGAGACCATGTATTGATACATGATGCTGTTCCTTATATACTTAACTATTTGTTTTCTGGTCGTTTTTGAGGGAGATACTCAACATCGTGGTATTGTTGTCATTGTGACAAAGAAATATTGTTCTACTCTTGTGTCTCATCATCTATCTGCAAGCTTTCTCAACTTATCCAGGATTATCACCATAGAATATGTGTCGAGTTTACAGTATTCCAGAAGAGCTTTTCTTGTCCTTTCTGGCTTCTTGTCTTTACCTTCCATTAAAGAGATGAAGGCTTGCGAGGCATTCTCTCCATTCGATATATCAAGGCCTTTATAGTCCAGATCAGAAAAGATAGGGAGAACATCCTTTATAGAGCAAGAGCTCTTCTGCCTTGGGTCATGATAGTGAAAATTCTTGAAAGGCTTAATCAAGTCTCTTATACGTTGCAGAAAACTATCTATCGCCTCAGAGTACTCAGGAAAATCTTTCGCTAGTCCTCTAAGGACTTTCTTCTCAAAACTCTCATTATAGGTGAGTATGCTTCCTTTTGTTCCCAGATCCTTAATCAGTCTCTCTGTGAGAGGCCTTCTTGGGTCTGTGCTGCCATCATGCAGAAATTCTTTGTGGTCTATATCACCATCACTTTGCTCAATGTGCAATGAATATTGGAATGGAATCTGCTGGTAAGGTCTTGTCCCATCAAAAAGGGGAATGGCAGGATTTATGGATTCGAAATCCAGATGATATATGGGATATTCCAGAGTGTCCAAGAAGTCTTTGATACCTTCCCTATCAATATGAGTCTCATTGGATGCCGCGCACTTCTTCTGGATTTTCTGCTTAGGATTAAGAACCTCATCAGGAAGATCGCTCAGGCGTTCATAACCAGAAGTCCAGAATTCGTATTTCTTATCAGTCCTGCACCCATATAGTGTGAATACATTATTGGCAGGTAATCCGGCCAAGAATTCGTCAATGATGAAGGTACTATGCTTGATGGAAAGTAGGTCTTCGACAGTGATAGGTGGACATGTATTCATATCAATCACTTCTATCATCTTCTTGATCCTGTCTTCTATACCTTCAGAAACTTTAGTGACATCACTGGTGACATCTGTGAGTTTCAACAACTCTTCAGGATTGATATCGCCTTTTTTGACATACTTGTTGTCTATATGTAGCACAAAACATTTTCTCACATCATACCCACATCTCTCTACAACATATTTTTGGAAAGAGAGATCATGGCTATGCTCCTGCTTTGCACCAGTCCCAGACTTTATCTCAATGAGATCAAA
>JBKGYM010000071.1:0-5687 GCA_046546115.1 Candidatus Woesearchaeota archaeon | reverse complement strand
TCTCCCCGTCCAGGAGTATCTGCCTTGCCACTTCCACTGGTTCAGATGTACCAAAGATCTCTGTGAGAAGATGTTCCGAGGCTAACTGTCCTTTATGAGCATCATGGAATATCTCTTCAGATTTCAAGACATCCCTTATATCAGGTTCCCCGACTTCTGCCATGTGCTTCTCCTTCCTTGCCTTCAAAGCACTCTTGTATTCTACTGCAGCATCGGGATCGACAACCACTTCAAAGACATGGCCATGCATCCTGATCCTTGCCATGTTGAAAGATACTCTCTCATCATCAAAAGTCTTATCATATGGTCTTGTCATTCATATCACCATCGGAAATTTTATCAGCATACATAACCATCTTGCCATGTCAGCTCCTTTCACACAACAAACCCTGTTGTTCATTTCTTTGCTGCCGAGAAAAGTTCAGATATCCTTGACTTGGACATCCTTGTGAATCTCTTGTCATCCATCAGCAGATACATACAGTCTATCCTGTCAACTGTGAAGTTACCCTCCTGTGTGTTTGACATAGCTTTCAGCGCAAGCTTGATCCCTTCTTCAACTGTCATACTCTCTTTGTATTCCTTGTGCAATATCTCTTCGATTTCAGGCTCTGACTCGCCTATTACTGATGCCTTGTAACGGAAGAAGATGCCTGTGGGGTCAGTCTCGAATAGTTTAGGACCATTATTGTCCACTCCTGCTATCAGCAAAGAGACACCGAAAGGTCTCAAACCACCAGATTGTGTGCACATCTGCTTCAGATCAGCAATATCTTTCACAATATCTTTTACATCTATAGCACTATCGTATGTCACTTTATGCTGTTGGGCCTTGAGTTGCGCCCTGTCCACAAGCACTCTTGCATCAGAGAGTATACCAGCTGCTGTTGTAGCTATATGGTCATCAATCTGGAAAATCTTCTCAACAGCGTCAGGAACTACAAGAGGATCGACAATACGTTTGTCCGTCACAAGAACAACACCGTCCTTGCACACCATCCCAATTGCAGTGCTTCCTTGCCTTACTGTCTTCTTAGCATATTCTACCTGAAGAAGTCTTCCATCAGGAGAAAACATTGTAATCGCTCTATCATAACCCATTATCTGATGTGGCATTGGTTGCATATATTATCACCTTCTTAATATCTGGCCGATAGCCTTTATTATTTAAACTTTCGGAAGTATCATACATTATCCTGATCGTGCATCATGATGCTGACATGATCTCTTTTGCCTTTTTCATCATGCCCGTGGCAATAACTGAACGGACAATCGCATTCTTCCCGTTTATCCCGGAGATGAAAACAAAAGAAGACCTCAATTCATCAAGAAACCCATCAGCAACCCTGATTATCCCCCGATTCCGCTTCTTATCAAAACCACCTTTCGGAAACAAAAGCCCTGCCTCTGAAACACCTTTGACACCATATAAGTCTGAATAGTTATCTTTTATGCTTCCAGATAACTCTACAGCATCAAAATCCTGGTCAGAAAGCACTTCATACACAAGGTACCTCTTCTTCTCCCTTAAAGACGGGAGCAATGGTTTCTGCTTCATAGATTTCCCACCGTCCTTCTGATAAAAACATACGCACAGAACCCCACATCCAGAGCGGACCATGCGTCTCAGCGGACTTCCGATCTCTCTTCATCACCGATGGCAGCAAGAACAATCAAATATTTATAAATCTTTGTGTGACTCAAAGATACAAGGTCAATTTCACATACCCTCTTGATAATATGTAAACAGCAAGTTTTAAATACTAACCACAAACTCTGAAAAACGTGATAATATGGGTTCAAGATATTTTACTGTAAGACTCAAGAAGAGACCAGGGAAAGTGAGAAGCTCAAAACCTGGAAAAAGGACATTCGATAGTGAAGAGAAAGCCAAGGAATGGGCGAAAGATAAAGGTATAACCAACTATCATCTTGAGAATCTAAAAAGTCCTGAATCTTCTGAGAAGAAAATCAGGATTGTAGAAGATTAAACATTCTTTCAATTTTAAGATTTCTTTGATATATCCGAGGTAAAGAGACAAAAGGTTAGCCATATAGCTTGAATCTTGTCTATTCATTCTTCTCAATATTCACTTTACCTTTCTCTATAGTGATTGTACACTCATCATCTTCAGTAAGTCTCGCGATCCTATTGACAATAGAAGGAAGAATGATCTTCTCGCCACGCATACTGAGGTGAGTGATTATATTTTGAGGTTTACCACTTTCAGCACTCCTGTCTATGCTTATGCCCATATCGCCGAATAATTTCTCTGCGCTCTCTCCTTCAGAATTCTGCTTGAACTCCACTGTCTTATCAAACAGATATTGAGCAATATGTGAAGCGATATCATCTCCTGTCGCGTCCATTATGCCTTGTAGTCCTGGAGATAGGTTCGCTTCAATCACTACCGGCCCTTTCGCGCCTTCAAGAATATCTACAGCACCAATGTCCATCTTCAGTACCTTCGCTGCCTTGATGGCGATCTTGCTGACCGAGTCAGATATCTTCACGGCTTCCCCTTTGCCGCCCGAATGGATATTAGCACGCTCTTCATCGGGTTTAGCCCTTCTTACCATGGAACCCACAACCTTATTCCCACAGACAATGACACGTGTATCCATTCCGCCCGTATCAATATATTCTTGGATGATCACAGGCTGGTTGAGGGATGTCAAGGTATCAAGGATAGAGGAAGCAGCAGCTTTTGACTCTGCAAAAAGTACGCCTTTACCCTGAGTTCCCTGCAAAAGCTTCAATATTATTGGGTATCTGACCTTGTCAAGAAGTGACCTGGAAGCATCAACACTTGACGCTAGATGTGTCTTGGGCATAGGTATGCCACCATCCTGAAGCACGAGGTGAGTGAGGAACTTGTCATGAACGGTCGTGAACGCATCAGCACCTATCGGCATATAACTCTTCTTACTGAGTTCCTGTGTGACCGCCCTCAACAGAGGAGCATATTTGAATGAGCCTTTGGCATATACACAATCGTATTCAGGAAGCTTTTTCCCTTTATACAGAATCATATCTGGTGTACCTATGTTCAACTCAATCTCTTTGAGATTTATACTGTCAACCTGGTCAAAATGCTTCTTCAAAGCTTCTACAGTCCAAAGAGAAGATTTACTACCAAGACTTATCACAGCTGCTTTCATCTAAAATTACCCCATCAAATTATCTTTGGACAGACAGTTCATTCATCGCCAGCATCACCGACTGACGGATCAATCAGGAATCCACCTTCCCGTAAGATATTACGGCCGATGAGTACACTGTACTTCATATGGTCCCTGTTAGCTATAGTGAATAACGAATCAAGTGTCTTGCCTCGCATACTGATCCTCGCTTTTATAAGAGGTCTCAAACCCATTCCAGATGCAGACCTTACATTCTTTGTCTCAATGATCGGACCAAGATTCAACTCTGCTGCAAGTTTCACATCAATCGAGCTTGTATGAGCACCAGTATCAATCCTGGCGTTCACTGGTTTCTGGTCACTAGGACCCATTATTATTACCTCTTCCATCAACCCAATGATCGGTTTTCCCTCTGCCATCTTGCTGTGAAATCTGGAATCCTTTTTATATCTTTTTATTAGACTTCCAGGCCCTTTCACCAGTTCTTCCAGGACAAGACAGTGTCACGAAAAGTTTTTAAGAAGAATCTGATTCCAGTTGAGATATCAGGATGGACCAGGAACATAAAAAGGTGCAAGACAGCAAAGATGAATGAAATTTCTGATGACCCGGATGAACCTCCGCCGAATAGCCAACTTGAGGCAATCATAGAAAATGTCAGGCCTATGGTCAGAGTAGGACAGACAGTTGATGACCACGAGGGAACTTTGCAGTTCGTCGCCAAGAAGGATCCATACAAAGAATCATTCTTCTATGGGTGTATTTTTGAGGAGGAAGTCAATGGAGCTAGATATCTTGAAGAGATACACTTCTTCCACGAATATGAGAAAGAAGGTGTATTGAAACCAAAGCTACATGAGATCGCAAGATCCATCCCTGAAAGATATAAGGACAAGGAGCTAGGTGTTGAGATGGTGATGGAGATGAAAAGGATATATCGTGTCAACGGATATTACAAGATTCCTGCGAAGATATATGAGATAGAAGAGTCTTGTCAGAAAGATTAAAATCATATGAGATGATAAGACGCCGTTGAAAATCTCTTCAAAAAAGTAGTGCTACGGAGATTTGTAAAACTCTATGAGCTTTAGTATGAGAAAAAATAGCCTGCATGAATCGGCAATTTTTCTGGACGATGTTCCAAGGTTGCACTACTTCAAGACATTTTCAAAGGTGCCAGATGATAAGAAAATTTTATATAGTGACCTCAAACAACAGAAGGACGTGATACTGCTGACGTGGCACAATCTGGTACTGCGCCGGCCTTGAGAGCCGGTTTCCGAAAGGATATCCCGGTTCAAATCCGGGCGTCAGCGTCTTCACATTTTGCCGCATTGCGCCAGCTTGCTTATGCAATCAAGGCATCAATTTTCACATAAATTATCAATCCCTATTTTTGAATCCCATTTCATGATTAAGTAATCTAATCTCTCGAGTAGGGTAAAAATACCGAAAATTCTATAAATCAAGGCTGTTTTTTCGAAAATTTTATAAACTAAACACAGTTCATATATATAAATTTACGCTTTGTCGATTCAGAAATATGATCACAAAGACAACTTAGGGGGTCGGAAGAAACACACTCGAGAAGTGATGTTTCTGAGAACCAAAATGGGATATGTGAAGAAATGTCCGGAATGCGGTTCCATCAATCTATTTTCCAATAAGGAGAAAGGCGAGATTATCTGCAGGGACTGTGGACTTGTCATTGATGACAAGATGGTTGATTTTGATCAGGAGTGGCGAGAATACGAAGACGATGGTGATACTAACAAAAGAAGGACCGGGTCACCGATGTCTTATACCCAGTATGATCAAGGCCTTGGTACCGAGATAGGTAAAAAAGGAGATCTCTACAAGCTTGACAATACTGATAGGAACAAATTCTTCAGACTGAGAAAATGGCAGTATAGGATCTCTACAGCGATAGAGAGGAATCTGAAACTTGCTCTTGCAGAACTCAAGAGGGTATCATCATATCTCAAATTACCAAAATCGGTAGATGAGGAATCTGCAAGAATTTACACTTTGGCAGTACAGAGAGGCCTTGTAAGAGGAAGAAGCATGGAATCTGTAGTCGCAGGCGCACTTTACGCAGCATGTAGGAGACATGAAGTTCCAAGGACGCTCGATGAGCTTTCTGAAGCCTCTGGGATAGAAAAGAAAGAGATAGGGAGGACATACAGGTTCATCACAAGGGAACTTCAGATAAGCATCCTACCCAGCAATCCTGCTGATTATATAGCAAGATTCTCGAGCTCTCTGAATCTTTCAGCAGAAACACAATCCAAGGCAGTAGAGATTCTTGAGATGGCACAGAAAGGAGAACTCACTTCTGGACGAGGACCAACAGGCATAGCTGCTGCAGCACTTTATGTATCTGCCCTGATACATGGTGAGAAGAGGACCCAGAGAGAAGTCGCGGATGTCGCTGGTGTCACTGAAGTCACAATAAGGAACAGGTATAAGGAACTTCTTGAAGAGCTTGACCTTGAGAAAGAGATAAAGAAGACCAAGAAGAAAGGCAAGAAGGAAGAGGAAGA
>JBKGYM010000070.1:0-5736 GCA_046546115.1 Candidatus Woesearchaeota archaeon | reverse complement strand
GATAGACTATCTGATGAAGCTGATGTGAAGATTGTGAACTTCGGGCTCGGTGGCGCGGATTTCTTCACTATCAAGGAGAGGATAAACAATACGATCAATTTCTATGACACTCCAGATCTTGTGATAATATATTCAGGACATAATGATTACACAAATTATTATCAACGCAGCAGATTGAATGATTTTTTCAAGAGATTTTTCCTCATCACATCACCCCCTTCCAGGATATTTGACAGTCCTGTGCAGGGGCGTGGGATCCGGGGGCCTTTCCTCAATCTTCTTCAAGGTACAGGACTCCTCTCTTTCAACGGATCTTTTGCTGATGATATAAATGAAGTGATACTTGAACAATTCAAAGATAACAATGTTGAGATCCAGAAGCTTTTGGCAGAGAAAGATGTTCCTTTGCTCTATATGACCACAATAGGCAACCTTGAAGCGAGACCATTTGGAGATATCAAAATAACAGAGAAATTTTATCAACAGGGAATGAATACTGATGATCATACTGAGAGGATAACTCAATTGAAAAAAGCGATGGATTCTGAGATTTTCACATATGATATCAGAGCACCCTCAGAACATAATGAATACCTGCGTTCCATCGATGCGCGGGGCATCCATATCCTGGATATTGAGTCAGAGCTTATTGAAGATGATTTTAATTTCAGTCATGATGACTTCTCAGACTATCTCCACTTCAAAGGTTCGACACACAGACGAATAGCAAAATCATTGGATGATTATATTGTTGAGGTTTTTCTGGATGAGCCGTAGGAATAAGACATTTGTCAGAGAGTTATGGGAATTCATTCTTATGAATAAGAAATGGTGGATTTTACCCTTGATCCTGTTCATCATACTTATTTCACTCTTCATCTTTCTCAGCGCCTCCAGTTCTGTTTCTCCGATGATATACGCGATGCTATGAGATAGAAATAAATATCAAATCCTTATCTCCGATATAGAGCAAAAATGTATATCTTGGGGTTGAGCTGCTATTATCATGATGCTGCTGCAGCATTGATGAAGGATGATACCACCATAGCAGCAGCGCAGGAAGAGAGATTCACACGGAAGAAGCATGACATAAGTTTTCCTGAGAATGCTATAAGATATTGCTTGGAAAGCCAGAGCATAACGATTGATGATATTGATCATGTAGTCTTCTACGAGAAACCTATATTGAAATTTGAAAGATTCCTCTCGCAATCCATAAGTGGATTTCCCTTCACTTTCCGCCAATTCCTTAGATCCACGCCATCATGGCTGACGGAGAAGCTAAGAATACCCAAAACAATGCGCAAGAGACTGGGATATAAAGGAGATATATTCTTCTTGGACCACCATGCATCACATGCATCATCATTCCTGATAAGCCCATTCAAGAAAGCAGCCATAGTATCTGTTGATGGTGTGGGTGAATGGACAACCACAACATACGGGAAAGGAGATGGTACATCTGTAGAGCTTCTCAAGAGCATAGATTTTCCGCATTCGCTTGGTCTTCTTTATTCCACCATCACTGCTTACCTGGGATTTAGCGTCAATAATTCAGAGTACAAGGTCATGGGACTTGCTGCCCACGGCACCAAAGATAAGAAAAAGAACAGATTCTACAGAAGATTAAGAAACACAGTAATTATGCATGATGACGGCAGTTTCTCACTCGATATGCGTTATTTTTCGTTCCATAAGAAGCAACAGATGCCATCGAGAAAGTTATGCGAGCTGCTCGGCGGACCGATAAGGAAGAAAGATGATCCGCTCAGACGACGCCACAAGGAGATCGCAGCAGCGCTTCAGGCATTATATGAGGAGCTTCTGTTCAATCTCTTATCAAAAGTGCATGAAGAGACCAGTATGGATGATCTTGTCCTCAGTGGAGGTTGTGCCCTTAACAGTGTGGCGAATGGGAAGATCATCTCAAGAACAGGTTTCAAGAGGGTATGGATCCCGCCAGATCCAGGTGACGGAGGGAACAGCATAGGTGCTGCTGCTTATGCCTATGCACAGATTCTCGAGAAAGGACGGCCTAAACCACTGACAGAAGCATTCCTCGGTCCTACATACAATGACAGAGAGTTGAAAGATTTCCTCGACAGGAATAACATCTCATACCACAAACTGGAAAGCGACAGTGGAATAATAAGAGAAGCGACAGACTTGCTTATTTCCAGCAGAGTCATCGGTTGGTTCCAGGGAGGTATGGAATGGGGACCACGAGCACTGGGAGCAAGAAGCATACTCTCAAACCCCTGTGATCCGAATATGCAGGACATCCTTAACACCAAGGTGAAACATCGTGAGACATTCAGGCCATTTGCACCCGTGGTGTGCGAAAATGATGCAGAGAAGTATTTTGAGACAGATTGTCCTGTGCCCAGACCCACAGATTTCATGCTCATGGTCTACCCAATAAAGGAAGAGTTCCATGATAAGATACCTGCTGTGACACATATTGATGGTACAGGACGGCTGCAGACGATAAGGAAGCATCAGCACCCTCTATATTATGACCTGATCAAATCCTTTGGCGAGAGATCAGGGATTCCAATACTCATAAACACTTCTTTCAATATCAGGGGCGAACCCATTGTTTGCACCCCCGAGGATGCATACCGATGCATGATGGGGACTGGTATAGATGCTCTTTTCATAGGGAATTTCCTAGTCTACAGGGATGAGAACAAAAAAGATATATGGGATGGTGAGAAGGATGCGGAAGACTGACGAGAACAGGATCATGAGATTCCTGAGATACAACAAGAATGTAGTCCCTAAACTAGATGTTGCTATAAGACTCGCAAGCATTGTCATAGTAATACTCTTCCTTGTTGAAGGCTGCACATCTGTCTTCCTTGATGCCGTCGATCCCCTTGGCGCCAGTCTTGACAAGAATTTTGAGTACCATCCTTACTTGGGTTTCGTGTCACCTTTTACGGAGACCACTAACTATTGCAATACTACGAACAAAAATCCTGTGAACATACATCTCTATGGTGGATCCACTATGTGGGGAGACGGGGTAAGACCAAACGAGACCATACCATCTTTCCTATCAAAAAGATTATGCAAAAAGGGAATCGCTGTCAACGTTACCAACTTTGGATTACCATCACATCAGAGCACTCAGGAAACCCTGAACTTCATCCTTAGGCTGAAAGAGGGAAATATTCCTGATATTGTAATCTTCTATGATGGCGTGAATGATATTGCTGCGTATAGGTATCCTGGATATCTTGAGAGAGATATGACGAGGGATGCTTTTGACTTCTACCTCCATGATGCAAAGCTATTCAGCAATATGATGAATCTCAGATACCTTCTTATTGACCCAGAAAATTACGTGGAGATAGATGAAGAATATGAGTATTTTGATGTGCTCGGAGAGCCTAGCGAGGATGAAAAAGAAACTTACGAAGAAGTTGTCGATATCTATCTGGACAATGTAGAGCTAATAAAGAGGCTTGAGAAGTCGTATGATTTCACTGCGTTCTTCTACTGGCAGCCAACGGCTGCAACAAGGGAGGAACCCACACCAGAGGAAGCTGAATCTGCTCAGTCTGAACCTTATCGGAGTTCTCATGAGTCTGTGATTGAACGCATCAGACACGAGGATCTCGTCAAGGACCTCACATGGGTTTTTGATGATCATGATGGCACAATCTTTATAGATGATTCCCACGTCAATGCAGAAGGTAATAAAATTATAACAAGACACATAAGCGGTGATCTGATGGATCATCTGCAAGACTCAGAGGTGAACAAGAATGAAGAATAAAGGTCTGTTTTTTGAGCTGCTGGAATTTCTCCTCATGACCAAGTAGTTCCCTTTTCATAGGGAGTTTCCTGGTCTACAGGGATGAGAACAAAAAAGATATATGGGATGGTGAGAAGGATGCGGAAGACTGACGAGAACAGGATCATGAGATTCCTGAGATACAACAAGAATGTAGTCCCTAAACTAGATGTTGCTATAAGACTCGCAAGCATTGTCATAGTAATACTCTTCCTTGTTGAAGGCTGCACATCTGTCTTCCTTGATGCCGTCGATCCCCTTGGCGCCAGTCTTGACAAGAATTTTGAGTACCATCCTTACTTGGGTTTCGTGTCACCTTTTACGGAGACCACTAACTATTGCAATACTACGAACAAAAATCCTGTGAACATACATCTCTATGGTGGATCCACTATGTGGGGAGACGGGGTAAGACCAAACGAGACCATACCATCTTTCCTATCAAAAAGATTATGCAAAAAGGGAATCGCTGTCAACGTTACCAACTTTGGATTACCATCACATCAGAGCACTCAGGAAACCCTGAACTTCATCCTTAGGCTGAAAGAGGGAAATATTCCTGATATTGTAATCTTCTATGATGGCGTGAATGATATTGCTGCGTATAGGTATCCTGGATATCTTGAGAGAGATATGACGAGGGATGCTTTTGACTTCTACCTCCATGATGCAAAGCTATTCAGCAATATGATGAATCTCAGATACCTTCTTATTGACCCAGAAAATTACGTGGAGATAGATGAAGAATATGAGTATTTTGATGTGCTCGGAGAGCCTAGCGAGGATGAAAAAGAAACTTACGAAGAAGTTGTCGATATCTATCTGGACAATGTAGAGCTAATAAAGAGGCTTGAGAAGTCGTATGATTTCACTGCGTTCTTCTACTGGCAGCCAACGGCTGCAACAAGGGAGGAACCCACACCAGAGGAAGCTGAATCTGCTCAGTCTGAACCTTATCGGAGTTCTCATGAGTCTGTGATTGAACGCATCAGACACGAGGATCTCGTCAAGGACCTCACATGGGTTTTTGATGATCATGATGGCACAATCTTTATAGATGATTCCCACGTCAATGCAGAAGGTAATAAAATTATAACAAGACACATAAGCGGTGATCTGATGGATCATCTGCAAGACTCAGAGGTGAACAAGAATGAAGAATAAAGGTCTGTTTTTTGAGCTGCTGGAATTTCTCCTCATGACCAAGAAATGGTGGTTAGCACCCATCCTTATCGCTCTCATAATCCTTGCACTCATCATCATCTTCGGGACGTCTTCACCAGCATCACCATTCATCTATGGAATGATGTGAAATGAGGTTGATCTGCCTATCACGAGGTTATCATATGAAATTTTTCAAAGGGATCACACTGGCCATCGGCATATCTCTTCTTATCTTCATGATATTTTTGGTAGGTCCGGATGACCTCATGAGGTCGATCAGAGGACTCAACCCGGTTTTTCTGGGGCTTGCTTTCCTGGTTCAGCAATTGGATGTGCTTGCTGATGCAGCAAGATATAAATGTCTATTCAACTCTGTCGCGAAGAGGATATCCTTCCTGTTCATCTATAGGGCATGTATGGTGAGCTGGGTACTAAGGGTCATCCTCCCAATCAAAGTATCAGATTTCGCGCTCAGCATTTTCTTGCGTATAAAAGGGGTTTCCTATGCACGTTCCATCTCAGCGATATCACTTGATTTCATGCTCTCTTTCCTGGGATTGGCAGGATTCGCGACGATAGGGATTTTTGTCTATGTCGGACTGCTTGAATCTCTTCTCTTCCTGTCCATCGCATGCCTTATCTTCTCTGTCTCATTGTTCGTCCTGACGAGAGACGGAAGGATTCTGCCACACAGATTTCTATACTTCAAAGATGTAGATACAAGGATCATCACCAGAACAATCAGAACCATGCTGGTCAGGCACAAGGAT
>JBKGYM010000069.1:0-5906 GCA_046546115.1 Candidatus Woesearchaeota archaeon | reverse complement strand
TATAACTTTCCTTTTCTCCTTTGGAAGCGATGACACGTTTCGCTACGCTATCAGCCCAGTGCACAAGAAACTTGCTGTCTTTCATCATAGGATTAAAACAGGACACTATTTATAAAAATTGCCCATTTCTGGGACACGATTCAACTATGGAATAATTTTATATATTATGTATATTCATCGGCAGTGATGTTAAACATAGTTGACAAAACTGATATAATACATAAAGTAAGTTGACAAAACTGATATAATACATAAAGTAAGGGAAGAAATGAAAAACACCTTAGAATCCATAATAAAAGCTCATAATTCCGCAAAACTCGAGACAATCGAGTCAGAAGGACGGATGCAGACAAGATACGACAGTACAAAGACGGAGATGGGACATCTTACTGATGGATTAGCCCAGAAAATGATAGATTTAGAGAATTCAATAGAGTTAGTCAATCGATTCAGTTCAGACGATAGATATGATAAAGTATCAGCAGGCGCCGTTTTCACTCTCTGATGAAAATAACATTTCGCATACGACATATTTTGTTGTGCCATATTCAAGAGGAATGGAAGTTGATGCATCTGGTGAGAAAATTATCTTGATCAACCCAAAAGCCCCTGTCGCAAGAAATGCTTTTGGAAGAAAAGTAGGTGACTGTAGGCGACTCTGAGAAATACGTCAGAGATATTTATTAAGCATTCTCTTGATTCTTTTTTATCATCAAAGGTACATATCCTTCGGTGATCACATTCTCTTCAGGTATTTTCAGTTCATGAAACATGAGATTCTGAATCCTCTTTTTTGCTTCCTCCACCTTTTCACTAACCAGCTCAACTTCGATGAAAACGCCTAGACCTTTAATCTCATCAATATTTATCTCAAAATCTTCATAGGTATACGTCTTCCGCTTTTTGTCAATCAACACAACGGTCTCTAGACCATTGGATAATAAGAGTTTTCTAAGCACTTCTTCGTCTTCAATCTCGCTTTCCCATTCCTGCCAAGCAATATCATCTTTATGCTCCGAAGATCCTTTGAAGGTCAAGTAGGCACCCCCATCACCTTTCTTACGTATTCTTATAACAAGCCTTCTTTCGGAATCAAGTGCAAACTTAAAATATTCATCAGATTGTTGTGTTTCTTTGATTTTTTTTGCACCCAAGTCACATATCTTCGCCTCTACATCGTGTTCTACCTTTGATCTCAATTCTATTTCCATCTTAGCACCTCACAAATCATCTCGTTCGATTCTTCTGAATCCTAACGCCAGTTTTTTCTTGAGAAGACCGATGGAATCTTTTGTATCAAGACTGATCTTAAGGTCTTCTCTATATAAGCATGGATCTAAAGTGCCTCTCGCACTCAATCTGAGGTAATCACCTTCACCACACATGCCTCTCTTTGAGCAGTTCTTGCATTTCGGATGGTATTGCTTTGATTTTAGTTCTATCGACTGGAACTTTCTCTGTAATTCAGCAAATGAGACCAAGTCTGAATCTGTAACATCGTTGACAGGCAATATATCAAGTAAGCGTATTTTAAAATTGTTAGCTTTTGCAAAGTCTGCAATTTTAGGCACTTCTGCTATGTTGAACCTGCTGACTGGAACATTCAATGTTATTTTTCTGAAAGAATATTTTGCTACTGCCTTAAGACCATCAATCACTTGTGCCACATCATCAACACCGGTAACACGTTTATATGTCTTCTCATTAAGACTTTGTAAGGAGACGACAATATCATCAAGGCCACTTTCATATAATGCATCGGCCAATTCTCTTAATCGCATACCATTTGTCACTATTCCTACTGTAGAACATTCATATCGTGTTTTTATATATTTTATATAGTGAATGAGGTTATTATCCAATGTCGGTTCACCACCCGTGAATTTGAATCTCTTTTTTCCTAGACGTACAGATGCATCTATTACTTTGTATACTGAAATAGGATCAATCTTGTTTTTTGTACTACCCGAATAACCTTCATTGTGGCAAAAAAAACATTTCTGGTTGCAGGCTTCAAGCAGAGAGATGCGCAGATATCCTGGAAGATTCACCGTCTGGCAATACGGCGTTATGATTTCAGATAATTCAGGATATTCTTTATATTCTACAGCTATCTCGTCATCTGGATAATCCGTAAGCATTCATCCACCACCTCACTCAAGTCTTTTTCTGTGCTATCTATTTTGAACACATTTTTGCCTGAAATGGCAGAATACCCATTCCTTATTTTCTTAAGAAATGCTTTATCTGTTTCCATGTGATGGTCGGTCCTTTCTGAATATCTTTCTGAAATCCTCCGAAACATGTCATCTTCATCAGGAATGAGTATTATGTGCGCTCTGGCAACAGGAAGATTATTGGTTATTTCGGATATTGGGAATCGTCCCGAATTGCTTAAAATGTTGTGGTATAGTCCTAAAGAGATTGTGTATCTGTCAAGGACAAGTGAATCACTTTGGGAAATTGAATCAAAATCAATCTCATTGAAGACATCAGATATGCCATCTCTATAAAATCTGAATCTTTCAGCCGCAGATACAAACCCTGAATCATAAAGTTCTCTATTTTCTCTATACCTCTTCGAAGGGGTCTTAGCAGTGATTATGCCTTCAACACCTGAGAGTTCATCAACAACAGATGTTTTTCCTGCTCCATCAGGACCCTCTATAGCATATATCGGTTGTTCATTTAGATGTGACATTTCCAACAAAAATGAGAAAATAACAAAAAATATATAAATGGATTTTGTTTTTCCCAATAAAAAATATAAAAGGCGTTATTAAAAACGCATAACCCTATAACTGATTTTTTGGATGTTTATGAGGAAGACATAAACAAATGGGAAACCATGAAGCTATCTGAGCAAGCTGGGAAAAAAGATAGCTTTGTGCTATTGACATTCACTTTTTTGACTCCTAATTATTTATTTGTTCATCTCCTAAATACGATATTGCGTTTGAACTCGGCAGGATATAAAGTTGTAGTTGTTCTTCTCGACTCTAATATATTGAGTTACAGACCTGCAAGATCGGAAATTACTGATTTTGATTCAGAGGAAGATTATCTGAATCACAAAGAAAGAGAATTCATCTCTATAGCCGAAGATTTTGGAATAAGAAAAGAAGATTTGATTGTATTGAGAGGATCTAAATTATGGGTGAAATTTACAAGTTTCAGCAACCCGCCACTCTTTAATTATTTACATAAATTACTAGTTGATTTAAAACTAGGGGAGATACAAAATATCGAAAAAAAAATCAGAACACAAAGTCTCTCACTTACTTCAGATGCCATTTGATATTGTGGTTTCTCGTTTCTTTCCAGATATATTTCCCGAGATTACAGATAAGCCAATAGACATTCTACTGGCCGATAGATACAAAATAATCATCTATGAAGCTGCGAGAGAGAGCCTAATAAAAAATTGTATGGTTTCTGTTAAAAAACCAATCTTCCTTATGCAGAGAAAAATACCTTATTTCATATATGAACATCTCATTCCTGAATGGAATATGTCTCTAGAAGAAATTAATCATATCGTTGTCAATTGCCACCCCACTGCAGAAGACGGATATCATCTTTTTAGCAATCTGATCTCTGATTTTTTTGACGAGATACAGATATTCATAGAAGGGAATGTACAAACGATACCCATGAAACAGATAAATATAGATTTTCTTTTAGGACTCAGTCAGAAGGATATAGCAGTATCTATCTCAATTAACATTCATAAATATCTTTCTGTTGCGAGATCATTCTGGAAGGAGATTATCAGCAAATCTCATGTCTTAGAGATTAGTGATAATGAAGAAATGAAACAGGTGGCCATAAACCTAAAAAGCACAACAAATTTAGAGATACTTAAAATGGCAAACGGTACAAAGAATATATCGGCAATCGCTCGCTCGCTTAAGAAGCATACACCCAATATCAGTGCAAACATTTCTGCCATGAAGAAGATTGGTTTAATTCAGATAAATTCTGATGGGAAGGTCGAACGAACAATAAAACGCGTAATTGTTGATTTTGACGAGATTCTTTACAAGTAATCTAAATGTGGGAGAAATTTATACCGAGAACCTTCCGTTCGTCGTGGATATATCAAGCTTATGTATCATGTACATCTTATAGAACTCATTTATCTTTCACATATTCTGAATACTTCTTCAAAACTTTTTCCATGGCCTCTTCGAGATCAACATCCATCTGGTTGGCGAGATGCATGAGTTGGAAAAGGGCGTCACCGAATTCATCGACACGGTCCATGTTATCAATCTTCCACTCTTCTCTCAGACCTTCATCCACAGAGATTATCCTACCAATCTCAGAGATCTCTTCCTCTAGTCTTGCCAGGATGGCAAACTGAGTCCATGGCTTGACGTTATTCTTCTCAAAGTATTCTTTCACTTTCTCTTGGGATTCTTTAAGTTCCAATCTACACACCATATTACCAATACATCAGATGGTCTTCGCGATCCACACCATATGTTCTGCCTTTTTACCTGAGACTATACAGACATCGTCGTCTTTCGGCTTCTCTTCCTCACCGAGAGGCACACCACACACTACGCCACCATTGGTCTCTGCCTTGAGGATGTCAGCATATTCCTCCCCATCCTTATCCATAGAACAGAAAGGAGCTACAACAAACCCTTTGTGCTCATCAAGCACTCTCTTCGCTTCATCCATGGTCTTCACATATCTTGTCTTTGAGTTATAATGCTCTTTAGCCCTATCAAGCAGTTCTTCCTCAAAGATATGGGAATGTTCGGAAAGAGACTTTGAGATATCGTCAAGCGGGATAGAAAACTTATCCTTAGAAGTACGTCGAACTAATGTCACTTGACTCTTCTCAAGGTCCTTGGGTCCAATCTCTATCCTTATCGGGATTCCCATGAGCTCTGCTTGGTTATACTTGAATCCTGGACTATTATCACTGTCATCAATCTTCACAGAAAACTTCTTATCAAACTTTCTCTTGACTTGTTTGCACATATCAAGAACATTCTGGCTGATCTCTGGCTTCTTGACAAAAGTTATAGGGACAATTACAATCTGTGTGGGAGCAATATCCATAGGAAGCACTAATCCATTATCATCACCATGTATGGATATCAGGCTTGCCATGATTCTCCAGATCCCTGGCCCAAAACAGGTCTGGAACGCATATTTATCCTTGCTATCCTTGTCCTTGAACTTGATATCGTAGGCCTTCGCGAATCTTGTGCCAAGATCATGGGTTGAGCTGATCTGGCTCCTTCTTCCATCAGGGAGGAGCGAATCTGCTGCATATGTGTCGTCTGCGCCCTTGAATTTATCCCATTGTGGACGTTTGAAAAATTTATAGGGTATCTTGAGCTTATCGTTGACCACTGATCTCATTATCTCCATATCCTTATTCACTTGGGCAAGAGCATCATCATGGGTGGCGAAGACATCATGGCTCTCAAAGAACATGAATTCTCTGCCACGCAAGAAGGGTCGTGTTGTCATCTCATTCCTGAAGACAGTGATCCTTGACTGATAACATTTCAATGGAAGATCATTATAGCTTCTTATCCATAAGGAATACATAGGATAGAACGCTGTCTCGCCAGTGGGTCTCAGAGCCACACGCTCGTTCAATTTCTTGCTCCCTGCTTCCGTGACCCAGAAAACCTCTGGAGTGAAACCTGCATGTTCCGTCTCTTTCATGAGATGCTTCTCAGGGATGACCGTAGGCATCAAGACAGGATTGTGATCATCAGCTTCGAGCTCTTCCTCGAACATCCTATACATCTTATTGAGTATCTTCATCGCCCATGGACGATGGACAACATGACCTTGTACACCATATCTGATATCTGCAAGTTTCGCCCCTTGCTCAGAACATACCTGTGTGAACCACTCAGAAAAATTATTGTCCT
>JBKGYM010000068.1:0-5908 GCA_046546115.1 Candidatus Woesearchaeota archaeon | reverse complement strand
AGTGCAATGATAATTGTATCCACTGTCTATTCAAGAATGTTTCAGCACCACAGAAGAGTCTTGATGAATGCAGATCATTGCTGGATGAAGCGAAAGCGAATTCTGTTCACGTTGTGTGTTTTGAAGGTGGTGAGCCCACACTTCATCCTGATATAATAAGATTAGTGGCCTACGCAAAAAGTTTAGGTTTCTCAGATATATTCATGGAATCCAATGGAAGGATGTTCTCTAACAGAGAGTTCACAAGAAAGATATTCAAAGCAGGTCTATGGCCACTCCACGTCGCGCTCCATAGCTGGAGGCATGATGTACATGATTCTATAGTCCAGAATAAAGGGAGCCATGCTCAGGTCATCAAGGGGCTCCGTAATATTGTGGAATTGGGTTATAAGGGGAAGGTGAAGATAAACATACCTTTCAACAAATCCAATCTTAATGATGTGGAAAAGACTGTATATCTGTGCAAGTCATTGGGTTTCAGAGAGGTTTTCCTGCAATATCTGACACATAAACGCGGCCTTAAAGATCCTGATGAGTTGCCTGCTTATGGTGAATCATCAAAAGTGATGAAGAGAGTGATTGACAGGTTTGGTGATGATATGTTGATATTGACACAGAATATGCCAGTCTGCAAGATGAAAGGGTATGAGGATAATGTTCTCCCTGATATGGGAAACACAGGTTACTTTGATGAACTCGGTGAACGGAAAGCTATAGCATTAGAATTAGCATATGGAAAAATCAAAGATAAAAGTTGTGATGACTGCCTATACTCCTTCTTATGCACAGGTTATATCCCTGAGAACGATTGAATTATCTATAGACGCTCATACTTAATTCATCATAGGAAGGCGGCAATTATCATGAATAGCACTGTGAACAGGAAGAACATGCTCGTGTATTTCCAGATGTTCTGAGCTCGAGATTTTCCTTTCTTCGTCTTTGCCATCGAATCAAGACCTAATTGGAGCATCCTGCCACCATCGACGATACCTAAGGGGAGCAGGTTGAAAAGACCTATTCCAAGATTCAGCAGGAATAACCAGAAGAAGAGTTCTGAGGTCCAGTCAATCACATTGACTGATATCTCTCCGTACTTTTCCACGAATCCAGCATCCTTTGAAGTGGATTGCATCACGTTCACTCCTAAAAATCCCTTTTCTGGATCATCAGTATGTTCCCCAAGTTCAATCTCATAACTATCCTTATTGGTGTTCAATGTGATTGTCTCGCCTGCTTCTTTATCCGAGAGTACTTCTGTGAATCTTTCCACAGTGTCTATCTCATCTTCATCAACCTGTACGATGATCTCATTGATATCCAGCTCAGAACCGTAAGCAGCAGTATCTTCCAGGATGTTACTGACTGCTACTCCATCATTGATGAATGCTGCTGATGCAAGTGGATTCACCACAGCAGCAATCAGTCCGAGTACGATGAATGCAAGGACAATGTTTGAGAAGGGCCCGGCGGCGAAAACCGAGAGTTGTTTCTTTGCGGATTTTTTTGCCAGTAGCTTTTCATCAGGTTCTACAAAAGCAGCCGGGATGACTGGGAGTATTATGCCGAAGAACGCGAATCCAGAGGTTCTCACTGGCACCTTATGATAATTCGACACTATGCCATGTGCGAATTCATGTACTGTAGCGATCACGAATATGGATATTATCCAGAAGAAAAAGGGCACATAGACCACACCGGGTGCGTCGATAGGCAGAACAGGCGCCACACCTGGTGGTGCATCAGGTGTTGTGAACATCTCGAAAAGGACATATATAAGCTGTCCTGATATGAGAATCATACCCAGGAATCCTACAACAACTCCCGCAGCCCCAAAGAACCTTACTGTCTTAGGGTACTTCCTGGCAATCTTCTTCATGAACTTCAGGCCAAACTCTGACCTGTAAAGTATAAGATATAGGAATGGAAATAATATCTTCTGGATATCGAGTCTCTTTCTTATCGATATCAAATATATTGTAAGAATCACAACGAAGACAATCGCTGCTGTTGCCTGTATGTCCATCTTATCGGAAAAGTTCTAGGTTGCATATAAATTTAATGGTTTTTTGCGGGATTTCCAAAGATATAATGTGATTGATCTTATGCTTTTTTTCAGGTCACATCGTCATTCATATTCTTTCATGGATTGAATATAGATTGATCTGACCATGAACCCCCCCACCAGGATCATGACTATTGATAGTATCTGTCCTGTTGTCATCCACCCAAAGAAGAAACCACCATCTCCCATCTGTAGATCTGGCTGCCTGAAGAATTCTGTGATGAATCTGAATGCTCCGTATAATACTATGAAGGACCATGTCAGCATACCTTTTGCTAATCCATGTGTGAGAAGAAACCACTGGATCCCTCCAAGTGCGACACTGTATAAAGCTTCATATATCTGACTGGGATGTCTGAATCCATCTACACCTTTGAACTTGACAGCCCATGGGACATCAGTGATCCTTCCATATAATTCGTGGTTAGTGAAATTTGCGAGACGTCCGAGAGCAAGGCTGAATCCTGCGGGTATCGTAAGCAGATCAGTTATATCATATGCTCCAATCTTCTTTTTTATCGTCTTTCCTGCTTTCTTATTGTGGCCTCTTGTGTATAATAGTATTCCCAGCACCACTCCAGCAACCCCTCCATGGAATGACATTCCGCCCCTCCACATCTCTAAGATGGCTAATGGTTGGGTGAGATAGAAGCTGGGATTGTAGATCAATACATATCCTATCCTGCCCCCTATTATCATGCCAAGCATGATATAGATGAACATGTCATCTACATCTCTCTTATTGAATACGATCTCCTTTCTGGTGCTTGCCATATGTTTCAGGAAGAGATACGTTGCAATAAGTCCTATCGCATATGCAAGCCCATAGTATCTTACTGATAATGGTCCAATGCTGAACAGGACAGGATCAAGATTATTGTATATCATGGCAAGGTGTATCCAGAGATATTTTTATTTCTTTCCAACCTGTCTTTTTGGCTTATGTCTTGAATGGGTTCACCGTAAGCTTTATATATAGACCATAAACACTAAAACCCATTCAGGTGATTTCATGAGTGTTAAACAGCAATCAGTGGGTTCTCTCAAGAAAGGGAGTTATATTGTTATAGATGATGTAGCATGCAAGGTCAGTGATGTTTCAGTCTCCAGACCAGGGAAGCATGGTCATGCAAAGGTCAATCTTAGCGCAGTAGGTCTTCTTGATGGTAAGAAGAGGAATCTTACAGCGCCAGGTCACGATAGTGTTGATGTTCCTGTTATCGATAAGAGGAACGCTCAGGTCTTGTCCATCTCAGGAGATACTGCTAATGTCATGGACATGGAGACATATGATACTTTTGATATGACTATTCCAGAAGAGCTGAAGGGAAACGTCATGGAAGGTTCGACTGTCTTGTATTGGCAGGTCCTTGATGACAAGGTCATGAAAGAGATAAAAGGAGAATGATTGTATTTATATATGATTATCATTATGGTGTGTGAAGATGGGAAAATTCGAAGAAGCGCATAACAGGTTGTTCAAGAACATCTATGTGGATAAGGTCACTAAGAAAAAGATAAGAGCTCCACCGCTGAAAGTGCTCGCTGGAAAGATAAGGGGCAGAGGTAAATCGGGCACCAGAGCTCTCAGACCCAAGAAGACTAAATGATTGCTTTTATCATTCAAGCTATTTTTTGTATTCTATGTTCCTTTAATCTTTGATCGATTATTCTTGCATATTCTTTTGGATCCAGTTCTGTCCCATCATTTCTCCTTGTGCTTCCTGCATTCCATCTTCCTCCGAATCCAGGCAGATCAAGCTCTTTCATGCTGATGCCTTGAACATGCATACCTAATCTTATCCTGTGGTTCCAATGGCCTTTCTTCTCAGATTTCGAAGATATCATGATCGCTGTGGATGCAGGTAACAAAGAAATGAGTAGGGCAGGGTCGAGCTTGCTGTCTGTGATAATATATGAAACGTTCCCTTCTTTGTGTATTCTGTTCATGCTCACCATGGAAGCGATCCTCTCCTTGTTCTTCTCTCTGATGCTGAGCATTCTGCTCGCTCTCTCTTGGAGTTCTTCGCCATCAATCATCTTGAAAAGATTTTCTGCAATGAAATCAAGATCTCTTGTGTCTTCTAATGCTTGCAGGAGATCGGCAATCTTATCTTTCTCTCCAGTATGGTCTGCTGCAATCACTGATCTAAGAAATCTCTTCTCAGGTTCGATGATCCCCAGCATCAAGAACGCAGTTATGGACAGAATCGCAGTCCAGATGGTTCAGCAACAGGACATAATCATCTCCGAGCACACCATATCTTTTCACAAATGATGCTGCGATATTCCCACTCGAGATGTGCTTCTGCAATCCTTGGAGTGTAGAATGATGATCTATATTCAGAAAGTAACCGTCTTTCAGGATATGGCCATCAGTTAGCCATCTCTCTGAGTTCTCCACATAAAAATCACAGGCACAGACTTTTTCAGTGCCTGCTAATGTGATGAGATCATTTTTCTTGTTCACAGGTTCCTGATGTATGACTTTGATCATGTGTTTCTTAATAGAATACTTCTGTCTCATATTCATCCGGTTTTTCATCTGCTCACTCACTCTCAGACTTCCAGAGCATATTCTTTCATATAGCTCTCTCCATCAATCGTGCATTCTCTGATGACTTTTCCCTTTCTCTTGGCTTCCAGGCGTGCTCTCTTTGGATCTGTCTCTATCAGTGATTCGTCTACAATGATGTCCTCAATCACGTAAGTGTGCTTGAATTTTGCTTCCTTAACAAAACTTTCTGTGTCGAACAGGAATTCTTCCTTGATCATATCCAAGGAGTCTTTGCTGAATTCTCCGGTCGCAAATTTCTCTATGAGCTTGCCTGGTTTTGGAAGGCTCTGTCCCGTCTTTATCTTATTCTTCCCTGAGTTGGCTTTGAAAAGGAGAAAACAATCACTCATATCATCAAGAAGTTTTTTGAATTCTTCTGGTGAACGGCTGCCTTCAACATCATATTTCTTACCTCTTTTCTTGGTGATCTCCAGTCCATTATTCTTGATCCTCTCTTCAACATCTTTTGTTGAGACAACCCTGCCAGTTATGTTCAAATCCTCTTTTGCTATGTGCGCGAGAATCCTGAGAAGCACATCCACATACTCGGGACCGGTCTGGACCTTTATCTTGTTCCCCATTATCTTGATTGTCATCTCTTCTCTTTCAAACCTTCCAATGCCGAATCTTGTGAACTTTGCGTGTGTCAATTCATCAGGTTTTCCTTCATATATCTTTTTCATGAAATTTATGGCCATTCTACATCACTTCCATTGAAGTCTGATGGATAGTATAAATATTTTGTCAAAATGTCCCCATCATTTTCTAATATCAGCTTAATTGCTGGCCGGATGTTGTCTAAATATAGAGAAAGCGTATAAATATTTATAAATAATGCTCCAGAACTATGTATTTGGGGTAAGATGACAGACAAAAAAGAAAATAAGGAAAATAAAGAGAAAAAAGAGACATTGAAGAGAAGGATATGTAATAGTGAACTTATGAAAGAGGTCTTTTCTGTGAGACTTGAATCTCTCTGGGCAATGATAAACGAATCAAAGAAATTGGGTTTCATGCCCGGCCCAGGTATGGAAGGCGCGACTTCCGAGTATGACAATGAAGGTGCAATGTTCCTGCCAGGTGGTTACGTTGTACGTAATGCTTCTAAGAAAAAGCCAAAAAAACATCCGTATGCCTCCAAGGAACCTGAATATTTCAGGTCGGTGATACGGGATATCATGGGGGATAATGCATCATTGCTATATCACGATGGTTATGCAAAAGATGTAAATCTCAACAACACTTTGTACTACGATTTCGCTGTTGAGATTATGTCCCTCAACCGG
>JBKGYM010000067.1:0-5943 GCA_046546115.1 Candidatus Woesearchaeota archaeon | reverse complement strand
CCCTCAACCAGGGCAAGAATTACATAGACATAGAGGCAGAGAATCTGGCAGGTGTGAAAGATGTCACTTTCTTGTCTGTCATCCGTACAGATGAAGAGGATGACTCTGAGGCAATTGGAGACTTACCAGAAGAGGAGGAAGAGGAGGAAGAAGAGGAGGAAGAGGATGATGAAGAGGATGATGAGAATGATGATGCTGATGATGAGCGGACACATGACAATAAAACTGAAGATGCTAGTATTACAAGGCAATCAGAGGAGGTGGAAGGTAATGTTACAGCAGAAGAAGACAATGGACAGGATGTTCAGGAGGTTTTCGGCGCGATGATCATGGCTTTCGGGCCATACAAAGAAGCGATTCTGCTATCCTCATCTCTTGTGCTTTTTTTCGTCATCATGCTATTGTTGCTGAGACATAAGAAAAGAAAAAAAGGTGATGGAGCACTATCTTCCTTGTCCTCAACAAAGATGGAGCCATTGATGGATGATTATGCGCCTGAGGACAGGAAGGTATGGGAGAAGAGACAAAAGAAGGATATGAAAATACGTTCTGGTGCTGGATCCACAGAAAAGGCGTCAGGAAAAGATATAAAAGCTGATAAGAAGAAAAAGAGATCACAATCATCTAGGAATAAGCGGAAACCCGCATCCAGAAAGAGGAAAGGTTGATTCTATGCGACAAGAAAAGACAAAGTTCATCTTCAATATCAATGGGCATAAGAATGTGCTCTCTGAGCATAAGTCCACCCTAGAGTTCATAACTTCTGATAGTCTCACGAGACGAGGCGACTGCATCCTTGGTGTCAATGCAGACAATACATTCTCTGGTGTTATGGCACTGAAGGGTAAGTGTAAGATTACCATAAGGTATGGAGCTCTTGTGGATTCTTTTTCTGCATATATCAACCCTGACTTCAATACAGAGGATCAGATGGTGATAAGGAGATCACGCTTCCTTGATGAGAGGACAGCGATGATACTATAGAATAGAGCATCTATCGATATAGACAGGAGGATCGTGAATGCTCTCAAGAATCCACAGAAAAACGCAGAGGTCACCATAGAGCAGGTGAAGGTGAAGAACCTTGTCTTCGATTTCGATGACACACTCGAGGTGTGGAGCGAGAATGAAGCTGAAGCAGATAAGGTGATGGCTGAGCACATTGTGTCCTATATCCTTCAGCATGACGCGACTTCTGATATCAGTGTACATAGGCTTGTGAAAGAGTTAGAGGCGACAAAAAGCCGTTTTATCCGCAGGAAGCGACAGCCGCGATACTACGGAAGGGACATCTGGATGAATGATGCTCTGGACCACCTTGGTTATCCAGTGCCGGCAGAGGTCATAAGCGAAGCAGAGGACAAGTATTGGGATAAGATACAGTCCCTGATCAAGCCTTATCCGGGTACCCTGGAGACGCTCAGCAAACTCAAGAAGAAATATAACCTCTTCATGCTCTCAGATTCTGACGGGTACAAGGAGCTTAAGATGAGACGCATAAGGAAGCTTGGATTACCTTCTTTGTTTGACGGCATCTACACGAGTGATGACACTGGGTGCAACAAGCCATTCCCTGAGGCTTTCAAGAGATTTTTCAGGAGTGCGGGGATAGATCCACACGAGAGTGCTTTCATAGGCGATCACCCTGGGGCAGATCATATTGGTTCAAAACCATTCGGCATGACAACGATACTGCTGTTTCAGGGACCTTATGCTGAACTTGGAAGGAAAAAGGACTATGGTTATGTTGATTTCTCGATAGATTCTATCAGGGAGCTTCCAGGTCTTCTGAAAGATTTGAAGGAAGGCATGATAAGACAACATCTTTGATTCCAAAAAGGTTTAAATAGATTCTTGACCTCATCATACCATGGATCAGATAGGTAAGAGGGAGATCAAGGACTTGAATTCTAAGCTGGAGCCGTTAGGGGCTAAGATATCCAAAAAGGCGAATGTGTCTGTCCAGGACAATTTCTATTTCATCGAAAATGAGCTCTCCTTTTTCACATTCCATGACCATGTGCTTCCCAGTCTGAAGACCATATATGCGGATGAGAACATCAAGAAAAAGATGAAGAAGGTCACGTGTGATATGGGCGCTGTCAAGTTTGTGGTGAAAGGCGCGGATCTTATGCGCCCAGGTGTCATCTCTTTTGATGAGACTATAAAGAAGGATGAACCGGTCATCATAGTCGATGAGTCACATGGCAAACCTATAGCAGTCGGTATATCATTATTCTCAGCAGATGATTATCAGGAGAAGGAAACTGGCAAATCTATAAAGAATCTTCATTATGTAGGTGATGCTATCTGGAAAGGAGATGTCCCTGCATGATCATTTGAGTATATCTTCTATGGGTTTCTTCTCTTGCTCTTTCTTGTCTTCAGGTTTCTCTTGTCTCTCCTGAGCACTCTGCAGGTCCACACCGAGATCTTTCAATGATTTCACATGCATCTGCATCAACTGCTCGACTATGTTCAGGATTCTGCTAAGCTCCTCACGTTCTTTCGCGAGAGTGGATAAGGCGCCTTTTTGAAATCCAACCTGCTCTTCTTTCGACATGTTCTCTTCCGGTTTTGTATTCTTTTCTTCAGCCATCATAAACACAGCTTTAGTATTATTCTCTGATTTAAAAAGATTCTTCTTATTTGTTTATATACATATCCGTAACATTAATAAAAGCTGCTATCTTATACGAAGAAGGGTATGTGGTATGGTTCCAAAGACAAGAGACTTTGAACACATGAAAAATTTTGTGGAAGTCAGGGATGTAGATATAGACGATGAACGTCTGGATATCATGGATATCCCTGAGGATATGGATTTTGTGGATCCTGTCGAGATTGAAGATTTCGACGATTGATTTGAGCTGTTCTTTGTTTCATCAGGAGAAGATTCTATTTCTGAGTATACGCTGGTGACTTCATATTGCTGATAGGCATTTGTATTCTTTGCTTTTTCACAGGAAAAACGACAATATTAGTATACTATTTTGTATATTGATGTACCATATCGAAATATTTATATACTAGTTGGTTTATTATATGTTAACATAGCAAACCACAGCAACTATGAACATATCCCCCCCGATGCGTTTGGCTATATATGAGCAATCATTTGTTCATATTGCAGACTTTATACAGAGATTGGTAGAATCGCTTTCACAAGGTAGGCTCCCGTCTTTTTCTTGAACCAACCACACAACCCCCAACCCCAATACCCAACCCACAAGATTGAAGGGAGCCTAATCCTTTTCACCGAGCTCCTCAGAACCTACTTTCTTACCCCTCACACACTCACAGGATTTTTGGGGAGCTCATTTTCATGCTTTTTTATGTATGAAGTCCAAACATAGTTGCATGCGGGATGAGCATGTTTATGCTCATCCTCATCATCTTCATGTGAATTGTGAGGGGAGTTGCCTTTCGTTTTCTCAAAAACCACCCACCCCAACCCCACAACAAAAGGCAACTCTTCTTTTTTTTCTTATGGATTTATCTGATTGATGATGTTTCTGATCCAACTTATCTAGAATTATACATTTATCTATGTCTGATCCGTCAAATAATAAAACAAAAATATGGAATGAATGATCATTCCAGTCTCACATTACCTGAGAAATATTTCACTGCCTTGTCCTCCGGCTGCAGATAAGAGTCTTCCCCTCTTCTTTCTATGAGGGCATCCTCAACGCTCTGGGTTGGTACTTCAAGCTCTTCTGCAACCCTGTATATGCCATCTCCTTGCTGGACTTCATATGAGTCTTTTGGCACGAAGTCGGCTGCTGTGTAACCAGCAGTAGCAGCTAGCGCACCAAGTATGACAGCCTTCACGGCTCCTCTCTTGATTCTGGTAGCAAGACTTGGACCATTGACAATCTCCTCAGCTAATCTCTCTTCTTTTCTTGTTCTATTCTGGACCTTCTTGCTCTGTTTATCTATGTAATTCTCAACTTTTCCAAGGACCTGATCCTCAAATCTGCTGTACTCATCTCCTGCGATATTGGAATATCTGGAGTTGATGGTATCGCTTGTGCCATTCAGGCCTTGCCTTATCTCTTCCACTTTCTCGTCTACGCTCATCTATTTCCACCCCGTAATTATGATTATTGTATTCTATATAATGTCAAAGCTACTATTTAAAACTTTCTTTTTTGTAACTACTGTGAGGTAACTAACGTGTTTTCAAAACTTTTAAAAGAGATTGTCACAGACGCACTCCATGGAATCCGAAATAGAGGGGGCGACGAAAAGATTCGCAAAGGCTATCCTTGATTCTCCAGAATATAGGGAGTTTTTAGATGCTGAGAAAAATCTGCAGGAAAACCATGGATCGGTCTCGTTGCTAGAGAAGCTTGAGAAGAAGCAAAGGGCTTTCTCGAGCACAGGAGATGAAGATATCCTGAAAGAGATAGCTGAACTCCAGAAAAGCATAGGTGAGGATAAGCATATACAGAGATTTGAGGATGCGCAGCAGAAGCTTCTGGCTGCACTCGCTAAGACAGACAGTCTGATAACAGGAAAGCTGGGAACCAAATTTGCTCAGAAGACCGGTGGTGGTTGCTGTGGCTGCTGATGAAGAGAATAATGAGCTCATGAGGGCTGCAGAAGAATTGACTGCCCTGTTGAGACAGAAGAAGGACGGTATGGATCCTTATAAATTCGCAGAGTTGCTTGCAGACTGTAATGATCTCATCAAGCGTGAGACGGGTATTGATTATGGAGCTACCTGTTCCGGCCATGGCGGCGGATGTTGCTGAGCCAAGCCTTGGAGATCATCCGATATGTCCAGATATGATTTCTTGTAATCACTAGTTTTTTATTACTTCTCTTCTATCTTCACACCATGATATGCCCAAAGTGTGGTCGAACTGCTCCGTGTGATAAGCCAAGCTGCCCTCTGAAAGCCAGAGAGACCTTCGCAAAGACTTCAAGGCTATCTTACAAGAGAGATTTCTCAGGAAGCACGCCCAATGTCTTTGTAGGGCATTATGGTTATCCGAATGTGAATGTGGGCCTTCTTTCCACAGACTACTCTAAGGATGAGCCGGACGATCCTCTGAAGTGGTCGCGTGAGAATTATGATATGAATCGGATTGTCAATCTACGCACTACTCTGGTGAATTCCAGGTTCTCCTCTTCTGTCTCTTCTGCAAGGTCTTCTGTGAAAAGCAAACTAAGAGACATATCAAAAGAAGTATCGCTTGCACCAAGACGTGTTGACACAGAGATTCATCTGAAACGCACACCTTCGCCATCCCTCTCTTTCAACAGTGAGGCTGCTCCACATGGTCCTTCCGTTCCAGTGAAGGATGCAGAGATAACGGAGAATGTGAAAATCCCTACAAAAGTGGATAAGATTGTCTCTGATGATGATTTGAGGTCTACTCCTGCGTTGAACGAACTTTATCGTAAAAATTTCGATGAACATTATCTCACTAAGATACTCAGCATGGGGAACCTAGGTGTGAAGCCCCAGAGAAGACTTGTGCCTACGAGATGGTCGATAACTGCTGTTGATGATACACTTGGGAAGAAAGCGATTGATGAAGTGAATCAATTTTCAGATACTTTAGGTCCGATGGCGTTCTATGGTGGTTATCTGGAGAATTATTTTCTTGCATTATTCCTTCCTGGCATGTGGAGTTTTGATTTCATAGAGAACTTCACATTCGATATGGATGCTCCTGATCCGGCTGATGGAGTCAGGTACGAAATGGATTCAGAAGGCCCGAACGGTAGAAAAGAATATGCATCCAATACTGCTGGAGGTTACTATGCCGCGAGGCTCCCTGTGCTTGACTATCTCAAGAGAAGGAGGCGTCAGGCTTCAGTCATATTGCTAAGGTTCATCACCAAAGATTATTATGCGTCCTTGGGTGTGTGGGTAGTTCGTGAATCTGTGAGGAAAACTCTGCAGAACCGACCCTTGGAATTCGGTTC
>JBKGYM010000066.1:0-6134 GCA_046546115.1 Candidatus Woesearchaeota archaeon | reverse complement strand
AGAAAATAATATAAAGCACGTCCAGTTATACTTATACAAATCAATCGAGGTGAAAATATGGATCCAATATACATAATACTGATAATCATCGGAGTTCTTGCATTATTCGTTATACTTTTATACAACGGTCTGATCAGGCTACGTAACCAGGTAAGGAACTCTTGGTCACAGATTGACGTGCAGCTGAAGCGAAGAAATGACATGATACCTAACCTTATCAAGACTGTCAAGGGTTACGCGAAGCATGAGAAAGAATTGCTGACAACACTCACGAAAGAGCGTACAGCGATGATGAAGACCTCTGATATGAAAAAGAAGGCACAACATTCTGATAAGCTTTCAGATGCCCTGAAGTCTGTATTTGCAGTCTCAGAGAGTTACCCAGATCTCAAGGCAAACCAAAACTTCCTGCAGCTCCAGGAGGAGATATCCGGGACAGAGAATAAGATTGCGTATGCAAGACAGCATTATAATGATATGGTCCTGAGATTCAACACAAAGATTGAACAGTTCCCCGCGAATATGATCGCGAATTCTTTAGGCTTCTCAAAGCGTGAATATTTCAAGACGCCTGAAGAACAGCGTAAGAACGTCGAGGTCTCTTTCTAGATTAATTTTGGAGGCTTAAGATGAGAAATATGTTTGATGAGGTGCGGGCTAACAAGATTCGTTCTGTCATCCTTTTAGTCTTCTTTTTCATCCTTATCGCAGCCATAGGCGCAGTCTCTGGCCAGGTCTATGGCGACATATATTTCGGGCTTATCATTGCTTCCATTGTCACGACAATCTACATCCTGATCAGCTGGTTCTCTGGGGATAAGATGATATTGTCCATGTCCGGAGCGAAGCCAGTCACCAAAAAAGAGCATCCTCATCTTTATCATACGATTGAAGGTATCGCATTAGCTGCAGGTCTGCCCACTCCAAAGGCGTATGTCATAGAAGATAATTCATTGAATGCTTTTGCCACAGGCAGAAGCCCTGATTCTGCTGCCATCACAGTGACTACAGGTCTACTGAAGAAGCTGAATAGACAAGAGCTTGAAGGTGTTGTCGCGCATGAGATGAGTCATATCAAGAATTATGATATCCGTTTCATGATGCTCGTAGCTGTTCTTCTCGGAGCTGTGGTGATGATGAGCCATATCATGTTAAGGAGTCTCTTCTATGGTGGTGGAAGGAGCAGAGGTAGAAGTTCAGGAGGTCTTATGATAATTATCGGAATACTTCTTGCCATCTTGGCGCCCATCTTCGCACAGATGATAAGGTTTGCCGTGAGCAGGAAGCGTGAGTATCTTGCAGATGCCAATGGTGCTCTCTTGACGAGATATCCTAAAGGCCTGGCGAATGCGCTACGTAAGATAAGCAACGATACAGATGTCCTGGATAAGAAGACCAGCAAGTCAATGGCTCACCTGTTCATATCAAATCCATTCAAGAAAGAGAAGAGTGGAAAAGAGAGTTTCTTCGCTACACACCCTCCAATAAGCGAGAGGATAAAAAGGCTTGAGCAGATGTAGACGCATAACTTAAACTAATCTTATTTTCTATATCCTTTTTAGTCTTCAGAAATTGAAAACTTTTTCAGCAAAACTACCGATGATGGGCAATCTCTTCTTCTTTTCATTCGCAGCGTTGACAATACCCATAATCCAAAGGACTAGGAGGGTTATATTAACCACCATCCCCAGGATCATCGAGACTGCCATACCCACGAAAGGGACTATCATCAGTATGCCTGATGAAATCATCACTACAACCGAGAGGATGACCCCTGTAGTCAACAGTAGAAGGGCTTGTTTGACATGGAATTTCGCAAAAGCATCTTTCCTCATCTTCTCATCTGTGAAATACCATATTATGCCTACCAAGAGATATGCCAATATCGCGCATATCTTGCTATCTTTGTGTCTGCTCATCTCAATCAGGTATACATAGTGTGTCTTTTATCTTAAATATTTTTTTAATTCACAAAAAATTATTAAATAAAAACCACAAAAAAGATGGTAGGATGGGAAGTTGATGTTTATGGAAAAGATAATCTACGTCTTGGGGATGTTTGTGCTCGCAGTATCGCTATCTGCTTGTGGCAGTGTAGATGCTCCTGAGCAGGATACACAACCAGATGCAAGTGATGATTTAGAAGATACAGAAAGCACGGAGGAGCCAGAAGAGTCAGAGATAGATGACGGAGCTTATGATGAGTTCCAGGATAAGTTGCAGGACAATCCTGAGTACATGGTCGATTATGATTTGACTCGGGCAAGTGGTCAGGCTGAGAATATTGTTATATATACGAGTGAGGACAAGATAAGGATGGATGTTAATTCTGGTAATGATGAGTTCATCCTTTGGGAGGCAGACTCGGATGTCTTAGAATATGAGGGTCAGTGTCTTGATCTTGGCGCGGCTAAGAATCTTGGATTCGATCCTGAGGATCTTCTTAACATAACTACCGTTGAAGGCACTATAGAGGCGGAAGACAAATACTTGGATGTATCTCCAGCAGGCACTCAGGAGATTGCTGGAAGGACCACAGAATGCTTTGAATTTGTCTATGAGACTGAGACATATAGTGAGCTGACTACAGTCTGTCTGACTGATAAAGGATTGCCTGCACTTATCGAGGTTGTAGATACTGAGGCGGATGAGCTGATATCAGAGGTAAGAGCTAATGAGTTCGATGATTCTGTCAGTGATGATGTCTTAGAGCCATGTGAACCTGATATGGATGTCTCTGGACTCATGTGAATATTTTTCTTTCTTTTCTTTCTTCTTTTTTCTATTCTCCTGTTCCAACAAAAAATTTAAATAAAAGTCGTATCAACAACCATTGATATGAATGAAACTATCAAGCTGTTCAAGGCTCTTAGCAGTGAAACGAGATTTCTTATCGTAAAAGCTTTATCCTCTGGAGAAAGATGTGCCTGTGAATTACCGGGTATGATTGGAAGGACACAGTCTAATACCTCCATGCATCTTGCGAAATTGCTTGATGCAGGCATTGTGAGGTATAGGCGAGACGGTAAGAAGATCCTGTATTCAATCAAGGATTCCAAAGTGAAAAGTATACTCAAGGTTGCTGAAACTGAAAAAAGATGAAACATATACAGAGAGGGTGATACATATGAAGATAAGGGTGATAGGACCTGGATGTCCGAATTGTGAGAAGCTTCACGATATGGTGAAGAAAGTGAATGATGAGAATGATATAGGTGCCGAAGTGGAGTACAGCAAAGATGCGAATGAACTCATTGAATTAGGGGTGATGGGATCACCAGCATTATTGATAAATGGCGAAGTCGCAAAAGTAGGGATGCCAAGCGAGAATGAGCTTCTTGAGTTGATCAAAGGTGCTTCTGAATGAACATGAAATGGAATTTGAGTATATTTTTTATGCTGGTGCTTATAGTAGTGCTTACTAGGTGTGGCAACATTGCATCATCCGAGAGCGTCACAGGAAACGCAGTGAGCGAGCAGGAGACGGATTGATAATACCTTCCGTCTTTGCGTTTGCGACAGGACTCCCGGTGATAATCTTTTCGTTCATCTTGGTCAAGAGTGTCTCAAAGCTTGGAAAAATAATGAACAAGGTCAGTTCGTTTGAGAGATGGACACGGAAGATTGTAGCAGGAATTTTCATTCTGGCCGGAATATATTATATCAGTTTGATGGTGCTTTGAAATGGAAAAGAAAGATTGGAAGATATTGGCTTTGATGGTGGGCGTATTCGCAATTTTCTATATGGTGCCGCATGGCGCGGAATGGTTCAACAATTCAATTGTGAGTGGTGTAATTCTCTTAAGCGAATATGCTAAAGAGCATGTCTTAACTTGCTTAGTGCCTGCACTTTTTATCGCAGGAGCTATTGGGGTGTTCATAAAGAAAGATAAGGTTTTGAAGTACCTGGGATCACAAGCTAAAAAACATGTATCGTATGGGATCGCTTCTGTGTCGGGCGCTATCCTGGCAGTATGCTCATGCACGATATTACCACTCTTCGCAGGGATAAGGAAACGGGGAGCAGGCCTGGGTCCTGCCATTACTTTCCTCTTCTCAGGTCCAGCTATCAATATAGCCGCAATCTTTCTCACAATGAATGTTCTAGGTCTTCAGATAGGTATAGCACGGATAATTTTTGCGATAAGCTTCTCGATACTTCTTGGGCTTAGCATGAGTCTCATCTTCCGCGAGAAGACAGAAAAAGGAAAATTGTTCATACAGCACGAGGATGGAGCTAAAGTATCAGGAAAAGTCACATTCTTGTTCTTTGCGATGATGGTCGGAATTCTTGTCGTGAATGGGCTTCAGATGGGTATGACCTTGAAGTATAGCTTGATGGGCGTATTGACACTGGTAGTTATAGCAATTGTCATATTCAAGTTCGCAAAAGAAGTGAGAGACCAATGGCTTGAAGAGACATGGGGCATCTCAAAACTCATCCTGCCCTTACTCTTTGCAGGAGTTTTTGTTGCCGGATTCATCATGCCTCTGCTTCCTGAGACAACCATCACAAACATCGTCGGGCAGAACACAGTTTTAGGAAATATGGTCGCATCAATATTCGGAGCTTTCATGTACTTTTCAACATTGACAGAGATACCTATCTTACAGGCATTGATTGCTAAAGGTATGCATTCAGGACCTGCTTTAGCATTGCTTCTTGCAGGCCCTAGTTTGAGCTTGCCTAATATGCTTGTGGTCAAAGGTGTTCTTGGGACAAAGAAGACGGCAGTATATGTTGCTCTTGTTGTTATCTATTCCACGATCGGAGGACTCTTGTTCGGTAGCCTCGTCTAAGTTTCCACAAATAATTTATACGAGTGAAGAAAGATGCTACTATGGACTTAAAGAGTTTCTATAAGGAACATCCGTATATCTTCCATTACTTGATAAGCATACCTTTGCTCATAATCCTGGTCATCGGTATAAATATAATCACGCGTACACCGGTTGAGAGAGTGCCAGAAGTCATTGCTGCCTCTTTCCTCTTCCCCATACCTATACTTATAGGGCTTGTCGCTGCGAGGATAGGCACAAAGAAAATAGAAGGAGACAAGAATGCAGAGGTGGCGTTCGTTACCATATGGTTGCTTGTCACCAATGCTTTCCCTATATTGAATCTTATGGGGGGCCAAGACATGACTACAACCGTACTGGCAGCTCTACCGATAACAGCGGTATTGCTGCTTAATTATTCTTTGAAGAGAATCTTGGCTTAATCACCGTACTCATCAAGCGTCTTATTGCCTGAGAATGTTATCAATGTAGTATTTCCTTCAGAGCCACCACCCGATTTCTCCAGGTGCACGAATTTACTGTCTGCCAGTTTCGCGATCTTCCTTTGGAAGGTCTTGTAGACTGCTTTGCCGCCTTCCTTCTGGTATGTTTTGTATATGTCGCCAATCTTCTTTCCAGAATTATTCTTTATGACTTTGAGGATGAACCTGCTCTCATCTTCAAGACTGTCTTTCTTCTTGATCGTGAACTCATCAAGTTTTCTGATAGCTGAGGCTACATCATCGCTTGTGACCTTCTTTGAAGATCTGTCTTCTGCAGCATGTCCAGCTTCTTTCAGAATATAGAGTCCGCTCCGTATATCCGAGATCTCGTTGGTCTTCTTCACGGCTTTCTCGAAAGCATCATCGTCCCATACGTCAGGCACGAACGCATAGTCAAGCCTTTCTTTCAGTATCCCCTTGGTCTCTACTTCATTATACTTCCTGAATTCAAGTGTCTGTGGCATGAGCCGTGATTTGATCCGGTCATCGAAATCAAGTACAATCTCCTTATGATTGGTGATGAGCACTATGCTCTTCCTGAAGATCTCTTCCAGTATGAAATAGATTATGTCAAGGTCCTCCAGTTTATCTGCTTCATCAAAGACGAAGACTGCAGAACCTTTGTTCATCATCCTTTTCACTACTGAGAACAGTTCATCGGTCTTCTTATTATGTGTGAACATGTAGCCGGTCTGTTCGCATATCTCAGTGAGTACTTTGTATGAGCTATTCTTCTGCCAGCAGTTCACGAAGACTGGTGTTATCTCATCAGTCTCGTCCTCCAGCTCTTTCAGGATGTGCTTCGTGGCGACAGTCTTGCCGACACCAGGGGGCCCAAAGACAAGTATGTTC
>JBKGYM010000065.1:0-6137 GCA_046546115.1 Candidatus Woesearchaeota archaeon | reverse complement strand
TTCTGCAATAGGCTTCCACGTTCTATATAATGAATATGTAAGTTACTAGAATCTTGATTATAAAACGAATATGTTGATGCTTGATTTCCTTATCGAACATGAGAATAAGACAATACTCATGCATGAACATGTGAATGGCCTGCTGAGATTGATGCTTTATGAACATCAGGAAGAAAAGCTCAATGCATTCCTTGGAAGATATGGCGAACAGGTTTTAGCCAATAACAACTCTCTCATCCTATATAATAATAGCTTCAATATTTTAGAAAGTCCAAAGGAAAGCGTCTTGTATCGTAATATAGTATCAACATGCATAGGACCACCACAAGAATGATATTCATATCAGATTCTATAGTATTGAGAGAGATCTCAGTAAGAAATTTGTAGAGGATATGAGGGTCCTGGATGAATTAAGGTCAAGAGGTCAAATTGCGTTCGGTTTCTATAGTGCAGAAAATAGAAAATAGAGATAGGTATTGATGTAACCACATATCAAGAATTTTGATGAATCTCTGGTTTCTCATTCGGTTTCTCATCCATATAATCATACTCATCAGGTCCAACATCCTCTATTATATCTCGTACCTCATGCTTATGCCCGAGTATCTTCTCATATATTTCCGCAAACAATCCTACCACCCATTGTACTAGAATAAAAAAGAAAAAATCAAAAAGACTACGACATCATGCCACGCCTTGGTTGACGAACAGCATCCCTGAACAATGCATTTCCTATGTTATCATCCTCTTTCTGTTCAGGTTCGTAGTCGTCGAACAAAGGATCTACCAATGTTCTGAACATTCCAACCACCCTCCTTTTCGGTATTTGATACATAAGTTAACTCAATGAAAGATATATATCTATTCCATATATAATATATACTTGCTATGATAAATATATTTTTTGTGTTTTATATATAAATTGATAAATTTTATATATCTATCTCATCACCACCACAATGAAAATGAAAAGAAAAGTTGTGCGTCAGGGTAAATCATCATTGAATGTCTCAATCCCAAATGGGTGGATAAAGAGGCATGGATTGAACAAAGGTGATGAGATAGATATAGAGGAGAAAGATGATACTTTAGTCATATCTTCAGGTAAAGAGAAGCCACCAGAGACCAAAGTGCTGGATGTGAGTGGCCTTGATGAGAAATCGATTGATTGGTACATGACATCCTTGTATTGTAGCGGGTATGATGAGCTCAAGGTGATCTTCAAGGACCACGAACAGATAAATGTCATACACGAAAGGATACGAAATCTGCTTGGGTTTAATATAATGGATCAGAAAAAGAAGTATTGTATAATAAGGAGCATATCCCAACCCGTAGAAGAAGAGTTTGAACCGAGCCTGAGAAGAATTTTCATGGTCATGCTCTCAATTGCGGACGGCACTCTTGAGTCACTCAAGAACAAGGACACCAAGGCTTTCAACTCAGTACTGACAATGGAGGATACATGTAGCCGGATAACTTATTTCTGCCTCAGACTGCTCAACAAGAAAGGATTCAGATCTGCTGCAAATACGACATACCTCTATAACCTTATCAATCGACTTGCCAGCATCTCATATGCTTATGGGGGCATGATGAGAAAGATCAAAGAGAAAAAGCTCAACATGGATATCTCTAATGATGTCATTGAGATATTCATTGATACAAATGATCTTCTCAGGACATTCTATAAGAATTTCTATAAGACAGAAAGTGCAAGAATACATGAGGTGGCAATGGAAGTGGATCAGACGTATGACAGGATAATTGAGAGGGCGACAGAGGCCACAGCGACAGAACAGCATATCCTTTATTTCCTTAACCAGGTCAGAAGCTACATAGGTGAGTCAATTGTATCTGTCCTTGGCATAAACATAAGAAATCAGAAATAATCTTCCTCTTCTTCCTCTGGCTCTTCCTCTGCAAAAGCAAACTCATCTTCATCTATGAACATAGGGCCAAAAAGATTGCTGTTGAGCTTACCCAATAGCGCTCGTATCATTCCAACCACCCCACAACTTTCTGGAAGAGTAGATGTCCTTAAAGATTTAATATTGATGTATATATTATATATACTCACAAGTTCCTATTGGATGATTTTACTCGAAAGATAATCAACCCGAAATCATCACAAGACACAAGACACCCCATAATATAATATTTTAACAACCATATTTTTATATTCTGATATGATACGTGATGGTATGGAATTCAAGGATGGTATTGTAACCATAGGAAGAGAACTCTCTGAGCTGGATAAATTCACACTTGATTTCATCAAGGTATTGAACCGGCTCAATATAAAGTACGTCCTAATAAGTGGTTATGTGTCCATACTTCTAGGAAGATCAAGATCCAGTGAAGATATTGACATAATAATAGAAGAACTTGAAAAAGAATTTATCGATAGGTTCAAAGACGAGCTCAAAAAAAACGATTTCTACTGCTTGAATGCTGATGACGATACTATATACGATTATCTTTCAAAGAAGACACCTGTAAGATTCGCTAAAGAGAACAATGTGATACCTAACATGGAAATGAAGTTCCCTAAGGATAAGATAGATAATATATCGATGGACAGAAGGATAAAAGTGGTTCTAAATGATGAGGAGATATACATCTCCCAGCTGGACTTGCAGATAGCTTTTAAAGAAGAAATCCTGAAATCACCAAAAGATATGGAAGATGCTAAACATATAAGAGAAGTGGTAAAGGATAACATTGATGACAGCGAGATAGAAAGATACAAGGAGATGCTCCATGGCATGGAAGGAAGATAATCAAGAAGAGAGGATGAGATTCATCAAGAGATGGGCAGAATATGTCAGGACACATGATGACAAGGATTGGAGCAGGCAACAGAATATAATCATTGATTCGCAGATAAAGAACAACAAAATGACAAGAGAAGAATATCTTAAGATGAAAAATAAATCATTTAAATCTGCTTAAAAGTTAAATGCTCATTTAAAGAAATCATCGTCTATCTTTGGCACTTCGAGCCCATAATCAACTTTGTCACAGACATAATACATATCATGCACATTATTCTTGAGAACGTCCACATATATTGAGTCGCCGAAACTGGCTGTATTGAAAATCTGTCCCTGATAACGCCGCGAGAGTAATTGCCTGACCGATTTCTTCACATCATCATCAGGATCCTGTTCTGCCATTATGGCGAGTTCTCTTATGATCTTGAATTCCATCTCTGGTATCATATCCTCAAGCGATTTCTTATCATTCATGACATCATCTCAAATGTCGAAGAGACTCGCCTGGAAACCGTTGTCTTTCTTACCTGATACGCTTTTTCGAGTGGCATCTGCCTTTTCGAGACTCCTCATTATCTCCTTGCTCCGGAGGACAACTTCCGGGGGAAGTCCGGCAAGCCGTGCCACCTGGATACCGTAACTCTTGTTCGTACCGCCCTCGACAATCTTGCGCAGGAAGATTATATCCTCATCTTTCTCCTTGACCGCGATATTATAGTTCTTGATCTCTTTGTATTCTGTGCTGAGCTTGTTCAGGGCGTGATAATGCGTGGCAAAGAGTGTCTTTGCTTTTATCCTATTGTTTATGTATTCCGCTACAGACCAGGCGATCGAGACGCCATCAAAAGTGCTTGTGCCCCGTCCAATCTCATCCAGCAGGATAAGACTCTTCGACGTGGCATTGTTGAGGATGTTCGCAGTCTCATGCATCTCGACCATGAAAGTCGATCTTCCTGACGCCAAGTCATCTCTTGCGCCGACTCTGCTGAATATCCTGTCACATATTCCAATCTCTGCCCTTGAAGCTGGCACGAAAGAACCAATCTGCGCAAGAAGTACGATAGAAGCCACCTGTCTCATATAAGTGGATTTCCCTGCCATATTTGGTCCAGTTATTATCATCATCCGTGTGTCAAAATCAAGAGAGACATCATTGGGAATGAAGTTATTCTCTATCTGCTCAATCACCGGATGTCTTGTATCTCGCAACATGAGATCATAGTCATCAGTCATCTTTGGCCGCGTATAACTGTTCTTATGAGCGACACGCGATAGCGAGCAGAGGATATCAATATATGATATCTTATGGGCCACTTTCTGTAGTTCGCTAATCCGTTCCGAGATCTTGTCAAGGATCTCATTGAATATCTTGTATTCCAGAGTGTTTATCCGTTCCTCGGAATTAAGGATGATCTCCTCCTTCTCTTTAAGCTCTTCAGTTATGTATCGCTCTGCATTAGCAGTCGTCTGTTTACGTATGTATCCTTCAGGAACTCTGTCAACGTTACGCCTGCTGACTTCAATGTAATATCCAAAGACCTTGTTGAAACCAACCTTGACATTTATGCCGAGCTTTTCTCTCTCTTGCGTCTCAAGCTCAAGTATCCATCTTTTGCCTGAGTCAATGATGTCCCTAAGTTCGTCCAGTCTCTCATCAAACCCTTTCTTTATCATATTGCCTTCCCTGACATTATTGGGTGGATCATCCCTCAGGGAATCATCAAGGATCTTCACGATATCTTGCGTAGACGGAAATGAGGAAAGCCTCCCGAAGAGATGATCTTCAGGGAGATCACGAGTACCATAAGCATTAGCCAGAGATGATGAGATTTCAGGTATAAGCCTGAGCGATTCACGTAATGCGATCATATCCCTCGGATTCGCGGATCTCAATGAGACACGTGATATGAGTCGTTCTATGTCATGTATCTTAGATAGCTTCTCAGCAAGCTCGTTACGTGTGAATGAATCCTCCTTGAATACACCTGTGACGTCAAGACGTTGTTCGATGCTATGCCTATCCAGTAAAGGCCTTTTGATCCATTGTTTCAGCATCCTGGCACCCATGCTGGTCTTTGTCTGATCGATGACTTCAAGCAGTGTGTTCCTCTTGGAGCCATCAGAGAGATTCTCAGCTATCTCAAGATTTCTTTGTGTAGCAGAATCAATTAGCATGTAATCTTCCGGGAAAAAAGTCCTCAAACGAGTTATATTAGACATCTCCATCTTCTGTGTCTCATTCAGATATCCTATCAGGATGCCCGCAGATATTATGCACAGATCCTTATCTTCAATCCCTATACCCTTAAGATCCACAGAACCAAAATGTGATGTGAGAGCTCTGTATGCCCTAGCATAATCAAAACTCCGCTTGTCTGTATTGATGAAGATCCCTGTGTTCTTGAGGAATTCCATGACTTCATTGTTCTTTGATTCTTCGATGAACTTTTCTTCAATCAGAAGCTCTGAGGGCATGAAACGTGATATCTCAGCAATGAGCTTCTCATCATCAGTAAATTCGGAAGTCATGAATTCTCCTGTAGAAAGATCCACAACAGCTATGCCATACTCACTGGAATCACCATCATCTCTCTCTGCTACAGCCATGAGAAAATTGTTGGATGTATCTTCTATTGCCGTAGAATTTGTCAAAGTTCCAGGAGTGACAACACGGATCACATCCCTCTTGACAACACCTTTGGCCTCCTTAGGATCCTCAATCTGTTCACATATCGCGACCTTGTAGCCCTTCTTGACCATCCTTGGCAGATATGTATCGACAGCGTGGAAAGGAATGCCTGCCAGAGGCACCTGATGCTTGGTACCCCTCTTCGTCAGTGTTATCTCAAGCTCTTTAGCGACAATCTTGGCGTCTTCAAAGAACACCTCATAAAAATCACCCATCCTGAAAAAGATGATCGCATCGGGATATTCCTGCTTGAATCGCTTGAACTGCCTCATGGCGGGAGTGAGGTCTTCATCCTTTGGGATCTCAGAATCTTTAGGTCTTTTCAGCATAGATTTCCCTCACTGTCGAGGATAGATGAAGTGTTTATAAAAGTTTTCAGGTATTATGCTTTTTATAGGAAAATCTTATTAAGTGTCATCATAATCTTAACATTGATGCCTAAATTACTCACGAAATCCAAATACATGAATGGGCTCGAGAGCCATAATCTTCTTTGGCGTGCTGTCAATGATCCTGATTCTCTCCCAGAGTATGATGCAAATACTCTTGCGAGGTTTGAGACTGGAAAAGTGGTGGAGAATTATGCCCATAAGCTCTATCCTGATGCTGTTGATCTATCCGGACTTAAATTCAAAGAGAACAAAGAGAGGACAGCAGAACTGATGGATGCG
>JBKGYM010000064.1:0-6140 GCA_046546115.1 Candidatus Woesearchaeota archaeon | reverse complement strand
GGAAGGCACAGCCAGACTGATGAGAAGTATATCAGAAAGCATGCATAAACGTATGAATCTCTTCTCAGATTGTTTATTGCCATTTCTTTCAGCCAATCTTGCTTTCCTGGATAGTCTTCTGTGCATAGTGATCTGGAATGACATGAACAGCAAAAAGAGCATGATATTGACAGACGGGCCAGCAAGTGTTATCAGAAGATTGTTCAGTGTATCCCCCGAGTCCGTATATTTGACATATGCCTCAGGTTCTATGTTCATCCGTATTCCTCCTGAGCCCATCTCAACTACATTACTTATATGCATCTCTGGATCAAGACCATAGTAAGAAGCTGCAAAATAATGACCCAATTCGTGCAGATATACATTTACAGCTACACTAGTGACTATCGCAAAGAATGACAATGCAAGGATAGAGATAATCAACAATCCATGCGAAATGCGTTTATTACGTGATCTATCACCGAGCTTCACCACTTTCCACCCCGATATATCTAGGTGAGGTTTAATTTTTAAAGTTTTCGTTTTGTAACTACTTGATGATGGTTAAAATAAGCAACATTTAAAAATTGCGAAGAAACTCCGTGCAGCAGGGTAATTCGCCTGAGGGATAACCATGAAAGAATTAGCACTTATACCGATAGTCTTTTCGCTTATAGTAGGGATGTCTATAGAATTGATAGACATAGCTGAAGATTCATCAGAGAAGGCACTCAGATACACAGAAGCGATGGAGAAAGGGATAGATTGCGCTTTCAGAGGAGAACTCATCCTTGAATGCTCGCCGGAACTTGCATCAATCAAATTTGATGAAGATATGAACAGATTCGACAAGACTCTGGATGATATAAGAGAAGAGCTGAAGAATGTCTCAGATGAACTTAATATCAGCACAGATGAATTATTCAAAGAATTCGAAGAACACAATGCATCAGAACACATATCTAAAGAAGAACTTGATGAATTATACCGCCTGATTGATGAGAGCGCTTGATGACACATTGTATCTTATCAATCCATCATTAATCCATCTTCATGCCAGAGAATGAACTATGAGGGCTGCTATCTCCATTATCGTGACCAGCCTCTAATTTCTTTTTCATATGCTTATTCTGCGTCTGTTCAATGATACGCTTGAAAAGCGGGAATTTAACAGGGATTGCAAAACGTGAAAAATTACTTGTTATGATCGCTTCACCCTTGTCAAGAGAAGCTATAGCTCTTGAATCACTAGAAAGATCCTGTGCTGCAGAATCTATGATAGATTGTCTCTCATTGGACATCTCTATCCCCAATATGATTTTTGTATTCAGGTTAGCAAGGATATCTCTCGGAATAAGGGAGGGAAGTTGAGTGATTGCGATTATACCTATCTTGAATTTTCTGCCTTCACGTGCAATCGTAGAAAAGATATTCGGACCACGTTCAAGGACATCCTTGCCCAAGACTCTCGGCGCTTCTTCGAGAATTATGGAAATCACTGGCTTATCAGACATATCGCCCTTCATCTTATATGTCCTATATTTCTTAAAAATCTCCGAAGCGATAAGATTTCCTATCAACAACTCAATCTCGCTTGAAAAATGTGATGTGTCGATGATCACTGTACGTGATTCCTGAAGATCTGTGCATATATCATCCACAGTAGACTCTCCCCTATCCAACGAGAATACACCTTTAGAGTATATCGAACCGTTCCTCACTTCCATATCCAGAATGTTCAGCATCCGTCTCCTGAGAACATTTAGTGTAGAATCATTGAATTCAACATCAAGCTTCTCACCTAGCAGGATAGACACAATCCAATCCGTTCTGTATTTGCTATAGTAAGCTGCTGCAGCTTGTCTCTGAGGATCAGAAAGATTGACGAATGAGAAATGTCCTGGACGCAGAGATTTGACAGAGATTGCTAGATTCATGGCACCTTTTGGGGGCATCACAGGAGTATAATATCTGAGTTTGCCTGAGGAGCTGGGATGATCCTTTAGTCCCTGAGAATTCCTGCCATAATATTCATCATGCGGATCAAGCACAAGCAATCCAGAAAAAGATTCGTTGAGCATCTTCCACAGGATGCATGATGTCAAATTAGATTTTCCACGACCAGTAGTGGCTGCTACAAGTATATGATGAGACAAGACATCCAACCCGTCCAATTCAACAGGAATATCCATGAGCTCAGAACCGGAACGCACATTGCCCATGAAAACTGGCTTTTTCGGTGAAGTCATGAATGAAAGATCATCTTCTGAGAGTGATCTCACCTCGGAGAAGAAAGCAGGCAAAGTCTTAGATATGCTTGACTCTTTACCGGAGACTGAATCCTTCACCAACAGAAGCGATTTGGCGTATGCTATCTTGTAATTCCGCAACTCGGGCTCCATGAATGAGAATTCCTCATCCTGCTCCAACACCATGCCCGATATCATCTCTATGTTCTGTGCTGACAGTTGAGAACCATAAGTTAAATCGTAGACCTGAAGAAGCATCTTGGAGTCTTCAGACTCTGCGACGAGGACTTCCCCGATCTCTATCTTCGAATTATGCTTCTGGCGTATCAATAGCTTTCCGAAATCCCCACCAATCAACTGTCCCTTCACTAGAGTTTCATCCATGATTGTGGGTCCCTAAAACGTATATTTAAGTTCTTTGCTCCTAGCGCATAGCATACTGCTGAGACTCTTGGATACGAAAGATATATTAAATCAATTGACAAAGACTAGATATGGACAGGGTCATAAAAGAGGATTTGGTCCTGATATTAACTGGAGCATTCATCGTGATAGCACTTCTGCTGACATCATTTCTTGTGTTGAGTGATCTGGCCATTATCACGGGTCAAGACCTCAGACCCCAGAATTCACCAGAAAATATGGTGGAGGCTCTTGAATATTATATAAATAATGAGAATAGAGCGGGGATGGACAGGATTTTCAGTGATGATGAGTATTCTGGTGCTTTAGAGGAGATCTTCTTCGGGGAACAGGTAGATATATATTTTGGATTCAGTGAACTTGATAGGATAAGATCAAAGAATCAACTATCCACTCATGATCTGCCGAGCGTAAAGAAAGGCCAGCTGAAGAACTTGACTGATGAGGCGGGACTGACATATCTTATAATCGAAGTTGAGAGGAAAGATGATAAGAACACAGTTCTTGCCCCCGCGACGATACTCCAGAAGAGTGATCAAGGCTGGGTAATCAATGAGATCTATGATTTCATGTATATGGATTCAGAGTTTGCAGAGATTGATGATTTCAGGATCAACTATCTGGACGAGAGTGTGCATCTCTCTATCAAGGACAAATATATGGATGGGCTGAAAGAAAGCACAAGACTCTATAACTTCGCTCAAATTATAGAGAATATAACAATCTTATATGATGACAAGGTCCTGTGCAACATAGATAAGAGCAATATTAGTGGGTTTGGAGATGGATCAACTAATGAAATCACCAGTGATATGGTATATAATCCAGAAAGAATAACCGTAGAAGGCGAATGCGGATTAGGGCACATCGTGGCTGAAGACAGGAATCAGAAATATCTTCTGAAGATCATGATGAACACAAAAGATCACATAAATCAGACAACAGAGATATCATACTATGGAAATATGATTGCATGAGCCTCATTCGCCTTCCTTTCTTGATGAATCAGAGTGTTTCCTGATAAGATCATACTTATCGAGTATCCCAACATATTTCTTGAAATCGTCAGATTTTTTGAAATTCTTTATTGTCTCAGGGGGAACCTTTTTCATTATCTTATATGTGATAGTTATTACGTCTCTTAAGTCATTTCGAAACTCTTCCCATTGGTCTTTCTCGTCAGCATCATCAACATCGTCTGTCTGAACAGACTCTGGGACATCATGGTCTGTCTTCTTGAGAATCTCTCTCACCTTCTCTTGGGGCACATAATCCCCATTGGGACCAGAAGAACTATCAGCTGCACCGTCAAGTGCCCTTCTACGCATATCTTCAGCGCTCTTGTCCATGTATGATGCAGGAGCTTCGTCGGTTGAATCATTCTTTTCTGACCCCTCACCAACAGGTTCTTCTTCCGATACATGGACTCCATCTTGAATATTACGAGGCTTCAATAATCTTGATAATCTGTCTTTGAAGGTCGTCAGCTCAAATACTGACATCTTCTGCTCATCAACTTCATCCAGATCAATGACTTCGTCAACATCCAGTGCAGACCTTAGGGCACCAACTATACCCGAGAGTGGATTTCCTGATTTCACAGAATCTTTCTTACTTCTCTCCGAGCTTTTCTTCTTCCTCTTTTTTTTAGGTGAGGGTGTGGACATAGAATCAGCGCCAAGAATGGATCTCTTCTCAAGATATCTGTCCATTTCCATATTAAAAGAAGACAAAATGCATCACATTCAAATGAAAGAGGTGACTTCTTAAAAAGTTTACTGTTGGTAAAGTATACCAGAAAGTTTAAAAGTCTTGTTTGGAACAATTAGACCCACCAATAAAAATAAATTCAGATCATAAAGGATTTCACAATAACAGATGATAAAGATCAGGTGTGGTTAACATGGTTGAGACACAGAACCAAAGTCAGAATATGCAGAGACAGCAGGCCCCGCAGCACCAAGGAGGCATACTCAGCCAGGATAAGAAGAATCAGGTTGATCCTGAAAAACTGGAAGAGATGGGTGGTCAACTCAAATCTGTGACAACCAGATTGAGGACACTAGAAGAAAAGTACAGGAACATGAGAGCCGGGATACAGACCACTGAGAAAAATTCATTAGAAGAGAGCAAGAAAATAAATGCAGAGATCAGTGACGTGAATCAAGAAGTCTATTCGCTCAAGAAAGATTTCAAGGATCTTAAGGAGAAGATGGATATCATCATAAAAGAGTTAGGCCTCACAGCAAAGAAAGAAGAGGTCGAATCCATACAGAAATATCTCGATCTTTGGAACCCCGTCAATTTTGTTTCCCAGAAAGAGATCCTGCCGATTGTCAAAAGAGCCTTGACAGACATGGGCATAAGATCCAAAGGCGATATAGAGCGCATAAAGGATGTCGATGATGAGAAGCAAGATGAGAAAGAAGGTTTCTGAGAGATTGATCTTACACCATAAAATATAAAAACTCACAGAATCAATTGAATACAGAGGTTGAATATGCCAGACCAACAGATGCCACCACCAATGGGAGCTCCACCGCCAATGCAGGGAGGACAGGATAATCAAGGGAATGCACCACCAAAAAATAATGCGCCCAGTTTTCCACAACCTCCACAGCAGAACCAAGAGAATTCTGAATCCACTATCGAGGAGATAGAGCAGGTTGTCGAGACAATCATCGATGAGAGATGGAAAGAGGTCACAGAGAATATCCAGAAAGTGCTTGAATGGAAGAATGCGATGGATGAGAGATTCACAAAGATGGATGAAGATGTGAAGAATCTCAAAGAGGATTTCAATGAGCTCTATAGGGCAATCGTAGGAAAAGTAGGTGAGTATGATAAGAATATCCTCAAGGTAGATACAGAACTTAAAGCATTAGAGAAGGTATTCTCCCAGGTATTACCTAATTTCACCGCCAATGTCAATGAGCTCAGCAGGATTGCTGAAGACATAAGGACTGCACATCCTGACAAAGGCAATAGAAAGAAAGATGATGAAGGAGTAAGCAAACCAAAGGACAACGAAAACACGATTCCTAAACCCAGAAGCGTTTCCGAGGAAGAAGAGAAAAAAGAGCAAAAGAGTGAAGATAAAAAAGAGAAGGAAAATTCTGATTGAACCGATTCGCTTTGAAACATAAATTCTTATTCAATTAGTGTTTGCCAACTGCCTTATGGACAGAGAGGCAAAAAGCATTATCAGGAATGATCCAATCACTTTAGGATGGAATAATGCAGCTCCCAGATTCTCTGCGAAAGAGTCACCTGAAACATCATCTGGAGGCGCATCTCCTGTATCTCCCGTGTCATTCTGGCCATCTTCCTTCACATAAGGACCTACTTCATCACCAATCTCAATACTGACCACCAATGCGACAACTATGACGACAATAGATATGGTCCAATATATCACTGTCCTTTTCTCAGTTGCTGTGCCTGAGAAAAAATCTGAGATTGTGCTCTGCTCCAACCCTAAGAAACGTA
>JBKGYM010000063.1:0-6250 GCA_046546115.1 Candidatus Woesearchaeota archaeon | reverse complement strand
GTTTCCCGCCTTCAACAGCAATCTGTAATGTTTTTCCTGTGAGAATAGATTTCATGTGTGCTGTAGAGTTTCCTTCCATGTGCCGAAATGATTCAAGCTCTTTCACGATATCGTTTAGACTCTTTATGACGTCATCTTTCACCGTAGGATCATAGTTCTCATTGATGGTAATGCCGGCAGTCGTATGCGGACAATAGATGTAGACAAAACCATCTTCTATATCTATACTTTCTATTATCTCTTTTGTGATATCAATGATCTCTTCTTTATTTGAAGTATGTATGTCTATCCTTTTCATAATAACTAAGCTCTTTTCGGATATATATAAATCTCTTGGTAATCTGCTTCTTTCGGTAAATATTTAATATGATGTCTACATTTGATGTCTTTATGAATCTCATTGATAGAATAATATCATATAGGAAAATGGATGATTATGATAAGGAGACACTAGTAACAATTACCCAAATATACACCATACTCAAGACAAGACCTCAAGGAGTGAAAGCTCCTCCACGGACATACCGGCCACGATACAGGACCAATAACTTATACGGTAGAGCTCCATCCAGTATTATATCGTCCTCTCAGGTTCCTTTAGAAGAGAGAGTTAAAGATATACCTCATAAGCTCAAGGACATTTTTTATTTCACAATAAAGAATCCTGAATATGATTCGAGAAGATTAAGATATGTCCTTCATAATTATTCAATGATGTATAATGATTTTCTGGATTATCATTCAGGCAGCGTTGATGAAAACTATTCATGATCGCCTATCTTCCTTATCATCTCTACAATCTCTGGGAATTCTTTGATATTGAAATGTCCATTCTTATCATCATACATTATGATCTCTGCATCCTTTAGTGCTTCTTTGTATTTTTCTGCCTGTGATGGTGGAACAACCTCATCATCCTTTGAGAACATCAGTTTCACCATATGAGAATTCTTCTCTAGCTTTGATAGATCATTGCCCAACTCAAAGCCTCCAGCAAGATCTTCATCAGGAATGCTGTCATCGAAAGGCGGACAGACAAGGAATGTTGCTTTGATCCTTCTTGGAAAATCATTCTCAGAAAGATATTTTGCTAGGAATATGCCTCCAAGTGAGTTTCCTATGAGAATGCAATCATCATCAAGGAACTCGAGATGTCTCTCAAACCAAATCTTCCAGTCTTCATACTTCGCATCTTCTTTGAGTGGCATCTGTGGTCTTATGATCCGGAATTCTTGACTTAGCTGCTTTTCAAGATATTCTCTACTCCAGCTTTCTCGCCTCTCTAATGATATTTCTCTGGTTTTAAGGTATCTGATATAGTCTTCTCTTTTCTTCCATGTCTCTCCTCCGTGTATCAGGATTATCTGTTTCTTTTTTCTCATATATCTAATATGTGTTGGTGATTTATTAATCTGACTGGACAAGCGATAATTTTTATAATTGGTCCATCATCCTCAGTTCATGACTAGGTTAAGTGTGCTTGTCAAAGGGATGAAGAATAATGAGAAAGTGATATTCTGGGACGGTGGAGGAAGGTTCTCAATAAATCCTATGCTTTCTGATCATGGCACTAAGTATGAGATTATCATAAGGCCCACAATGCTCTGCAATATAAATTGTATACATTGTTTCTTGTCAAGGAGTAATACATCATATGGAAAAGGCTCTATCAGAAAGATATTGAGTCTGTTATCACCAGTATCTGAAAAAGTCATGCTAACTTTTTCTGGGGGTGAGCCCACTCTTTATCCAGAATTCATAGACGTCATGCATGATTCGATAGACTATGGTTTCAACCAGGTAATCTTACAGACGAATGGCATCATGTTCGCGGGGAGCAGTCTTATCGATTCGATGCCCAGATCAGGCAAAATAACTTTCTTCTCTTCATTTCCTTCTCATGTCAAAGAAGTTTATGAAGATATCACAAGGAGCAATACATACCATAAGGCCATCAAAGGGTTAAAGAACATCTCTAATGAATACAAGGTCACGCTCAATCATGTGGTGATGAGGCAGAATTATAAGCATCTTCCTGATTTGATAAGATTTGTGGCTGCGAATTTTAACTTAGCGAATACTAAAGTTTTGATATCAAACGTAGGGACCCCAAGCGAAGGCTCTCACAATCAATTCTTCATGCGTTATGATGACTTGATCCCTATGTTTCAGAATGTTTTTGCCCTGGCAAGAGAACTTAGTGTGGGTCTTGAATTCACGGTTTCTGGGGATTGTAGTTATCCCTTGTGCTTCTATCATATGATAGACCCGGATATTCTTGGTTTTAGAGGAATGTTTTTCGCAGACAGTTCTAAGATATCTTATGATAGTTACGATAAAAAATTCTACAAATCATCAAAATGCAGGAGATGCAGGTATGATGAAAATTGTCAGGGTTTCTTCTCAGAATATGTTAAGAGATTCGGCGAGAGTGAGCTAAGGCCAATCAAGTGATGACATATCATCATCTATTGAATCTATCATCTGAGTAATGCCTTTCTTTTCTCTTGATAGCTTCTCCAACCCATCCATCCCTTGCTTCATCTCTTTTGTCAAATGGCGCTACATATGGTTTTATGTCTATCAAGGGCGTCCCATCCAGAATATCCATCTCTTTCACATGAATCTCATTCTCTACCACCTCATCTATGCTTACGATGGATATACCTATGGGATTTGGTCTTTTCGGAGCTCTTGTCGCGAAGACACCATGATAGACATCCTCAAGAAATGGTTTTGTGAGCAATGAATATCCTTCAGACCTATGGAATTCGTAGATAAGATATATGTGTGAAAAGCCCTCTATATCCTTCAGGCCATCCTTGTACTCGGGAAAACTTCCACCATACCTTTTGAATCTTTCGTGAGAGCTCCTTGTATGTGCACGCCTTCCTTATCCTTGAATTCTGAATGTATCTTACCTATATAATCAAATTTTTTGATGGTCATCTTCAAAGTGAAGTGATCATCATTATAAAATTATTGTGTCTTATTCTTCAATTTAGCACAGCTATGCCCAAATTCAGATATGTAGCAAAACAAACCCATAAGATATATGGTATAAGAAGATAAGCTGCAATTTTATCAATCTTATGGAATAGATATATATTGGTTACGATGAGCAAGGATAAAGGCATTATTATCACAATGCCCAGCCATGGGCTTCTTAGTCCAAAGAAGAACATTGACCATGACATGTTGAACAATAGTTGTATCGCAAAGACCCATAAACCCTTTTTCCTATATTCTTTTTCTTTTGTATTCTTATTTTTAGACAACTCTTTGCTCCATACCAGGAATAGAGCTATACCCATCATTATGTATAGGATAGTCCAGATAGCACCAATGAGAGAGCCAGGTGCAGTAAGTGGAGGTTTCTCAAGAGCGTCGTACCACGGTTTAATGTTTGGTGTGGTAAATGATGAACCAATATATCCAGCAACCAATGGCACACCAATAGAGAAGAAAAATTTGAGTGTGGTATTGAACTTGTTTTGTTTCATGGTGTATCATCACATCTTAACCTGATTTATATTTTCTTCCCAAGGAATGCAATCCATCTCTTGTCAGTCATCTGTTTACAGTTTTCTGTGATCTTCAGACCACATGATTCCATGAGATACTTCAATTCATCCTTAGTATAGAATGCGAAAAATCTCTCAGCATCATCCTTGGTTATCATCTTCTCTCCATGGCCTTCTTTCACAGATATATGTATTGCACCGTTCTCTTTAAGCATCTTGCAGAGATTCTTCAAGGTGTCTTTCGCTTCATCTTTTGGAATGTGCAGCAACGAAGCGCAAGCCCATATACCATCAAAAGAATTATCAGGAAGATTCAAGTCTCTCATATCTGTATAGATGAATGTTGCCTCTGGAACTTTTCGTGATGCCATATCTATAAAATTTTTTGTCAAGTCAATTCCTGTGACTTCAAGACCATGGTCCGCGAAATATCTGGCATCCCTGCCTGGACCACAACCCAGGTCAAGCACTTTGATTCCGCTAAGTTCCCTTATGAAACAATCAATCATCCATCTTATCTCTTCTATGTCATGGTGTCTTCTATCATATTCTTCAGCAGTTTTCTCGTAAGTGGTAATAGTCTTCTTGATACATTCGTATTTATGCATATAATATAATAGCCAACTGTATTATAAAAACTTTGAGAATGAGGAGCTATGCTGGTAATATTTAAAGCAAACTCTTAAATAACAAACATGACATGTTATCGTAGATCAGTAAGAGGTGGAATTTATGCATGAAGAAAGGGTAAAACTGTCTGAGAAGACACTGAATCTGAAAAGAGCAATAGATTCTCTTAGGGAAGAGCTTGAAGCCGTGGATTGGTATAATCAAAGAGCTGATGCTTGTACGGATGAAAATCTTAAGAAGATTCTGGTACATAATGCAGACGAAGAGAAGGAGCATGCTGCTATGCTCATAGAATGGCTGAGACAGAATGATGAACATTTTGGCAAAGAGATGAAAGAATATCTGTTTGCAGAAAGTGCGGACATCACTGCTTTAGAGGAAGAGCATTAATCATATTTTTTGCTCTCTATTTCTTTGTTTTTTATCTCTTTTTAAATTCTATAAAATTTAAATACTTCCTGCAGATTATTGTATCTATATATTTTTGTGAGGTGTGCCCATGGTAGAATTTGATATTGAAGCAAAGGTTCAAGTCCCGTATATGGATTCGGCAAGTCAACAAGATCGAGCTCAGGAATCAGCTCTGATGAGCCTGAATGAGAGATTTGGATTGGCTGATCAGACACTGAAAGTATATGGGGGCACAGAGCTTCTCCCAGATGATAAATATAGCACGCTGAAGGCATTCTCTGATTCAGGCGACCCTTTGTCAACCAAAGTGATGAAAGAGTTAGGAGAGAATGGCACAATACCTCAGGGTAACATGATTCCCGAGAAGCTCCTGCTTAGGAAGATGAGCTTTGAAGAGTATCACAGCAGCATGGGTGTAGATTTCGCAAGGAACGAATACGATTTCATGACCCGTTTTTTGGAGAATACAGAATGATGGATATTTTGTCTTTCACCCTGTAATAACTGAGTTTTTATATCATAGACATATGGTCGGATGAAGTTTGTTATATCTTGATGTTGATCTTCATCCCTGTTGCTTTTTCACAGTCCATTAAATTTCCTATTCTCATGTCCTTGATTGATGCCATCATTCAAGAAAACACAAGAGTGAGTTATGCAGTTGCCATCTTATATGTCAGGGTCTCAGACAATCACTCTTGTTCTCTAACCATATCAAACAATTCAGAGATATTCAATTCGAATACAGAGACAGGGACGGAAAGTTCGAAATTTTCAAGGACTCCTGGATGAATCTCTCCTAGATACGCAATTCCTTTACCATCATAGCTGATTCTGGCAACACGCCCTGGTATGAATGAGTCATTCTCTGCACTTTTTATATCATAATCCTTACCAAGTCCTCTAAATATAACGTCAAGTACTTGTTTTGCAGAAGTGAAATCTGCATCTTTAGAGCATAAGGTGACAACCAATCTATCATTCTCTACGATACCTGTCTCAGCATCGCCATGCTTGAAGATTCGTGTAAAATCAAAAATCTCCTGTGGATAATCATTGTGCTTGTTCTTCTTCAGCACATCTAATAAAGAAGGAATCCCCCATGCACGCATGCAATCGAAATCCTCATTCAGGGAATTGGAAAGTGTCACTAGTTTCATATCTGCCTTCATCATCTTAGTCTGTTGTTCGGAAGATGTTATATTATAAGTATGTGTCTCAAGCAAACCAAGACCTGTGAGCATTGAAGCTATCTTCTCCTTGAACCTTTCAAGATCATCTTCTTCACCTACAGTGGCCACTTTTGGAATCTCGTATGTGAAATTATCGAAACCATAGCCGATCGCGACATCCTCGCAGATGTCTGCTTGTGAAAGGATGTCTGTTCTGTAGCATGGTATCAAGATGTCCTTTCCTGATACACTATAACCCATCTTTTCAAGTGTTTCTTTCATCTTCTTGTCATCAAGTCTAAGCCCCAACCTTGAATTTATGTAGTCCTTGTCGATAGTCATCCTCTCTGGTTCCAGATTAGGCAATGTATATTTTTTACCAAGATGCTTATTCTCAATCTCTATTGAATAGATTTCGCCTCCCGCTTCAGAGAGTGCGCAAAGGAGCATATTCAATGTTCTGCTCAGCACCTTATAATCAAATCCTGAGCATTCTATGAAGACATCTTTTGT
>JBKGYM010000062.1:0-6561 GCA_046546115.1 Candidatus Woesearchaeota archaeon | reverse complement strand
GCATCCTCAACAAGGAGAAGAAGATCCTCATCACGAGCGCATTACCATATGTGAACAACGTTCCGCACCTAGGTAACATCATAGGATGCGTCCTATCAGCGGATGTCTTCGCAAGATTCTGCAGATCCTATGGCTGTGATACGATCTATGTGTGCGGCACAGATGAGCATGGCACAACGACTGAGCAGAAAGCGATAGAGGACGGCATCACGCCACAAGAGGTCTGTGAGAAATACTTCAGCATCCATAAGAAGATATACGAATGGTTCGGCTGCAGCTTTGATTATTTCGGACGGACTTCTTCCAAGACAAACCATGAGGTTGCTCAGGACATCTTCCTGAAGCTTGATAAGAACGGTTACATAAAGGAAGATGACACAGTCCAGATGTATGACCCGAAAGCAGACCGCCATCTGCCTGACAGATTCGTCGAAGGGACATGTCCAAAGTGCAGTTATGAATCCGCGAGAGGCGATCAGTGCGACAACTGTGGAGAGATGCTCAACCCCGAAGACCTGATAAATCCAAGATCGACGATAACGGGTGAAACGCCAGAAGCAAGGAATGAGACGCACATATTCATCGATCTGCCGAAGATCAAGGATAGGCTTAAGGATTGGATAGATAAGACTGCCAGAGAGGCGAACTGGTCACAGAACGCTTTGACCATGACGGAGGGTTGGCTGAAGACAGGGGTCAAGCCAAGATGCATCTCACGGAACCTCAGATGGGGCGTACCAATACCAAAGAAAGGCTACGAGGACAAGGTATTCTACTCATGGTTTGATGCTCCGATAGGTTATATAGGGATAACGAAAGAAGAGAATGAAGAATGGGAGAAATGGTGGAAGAATCCAGAGAAAACTGAGCTATACCAATTCATGGGCAAGGACAACATACCATTCCATACAATCATGTTCCCTGCATTCCTCATCGGATCGGGTGACAACTGGACATTGCTCCACCAGATATCCTCAACAGAATACCTCAATTATGAGGACGGCGCATTCTCCAAATCCAGAGGCATAGGCGTCTTCGGCAATGATGCTATAGAATCCGAGATAGAGAGTGATATCTGGAGATATTATCTGCTCGTGAATAGGCCAGAGACAGCAGACACGCTATTCACATGGAAGGATTTCCAGGATAAGAACAATAATGAGCTCCTGGCGAACCTTGGGAATTTCGTCAACAGGACATTGACGTTCATCAAGAAGAACCATGAAGGAAAGATACCTGTTCCTGAGCTTACCGAAGAAGATAAGACATTCCTCAGTAAGACAGAGGAGAGGATCGACACCATCACCAGGATGCTGAGCAGCATATCACTGAAAGAGGCCCTGAAAGAGATAATGCTACTGTCCAAATCGGGGAACCAGTATTTCCAGGAGAACAGGCCATGGGAACATATCAGGAATGATGACAAGACCCGTTCAGGAACAATAATGTACGTCTGCGCTAATCTTGTGAGAAGACTTGCGATCCTTATTGAACCGTATATGCCCAACAAGAGCGAGTCAATCCTAACCATGCTGAATCTGGAAAGACAGGCATGGAGTGATCTTGGCCAGGACAAGGACATATCAGAGCATGAGATAGGAGAACCAAAGATAATGTTCAGGAAATTCGAGGATGATGAGATACATGCCTGGAAAGAAAGATATTCTGGGAGCCAGAAAGCCAGGATGAAGAAGGAGGAGACTATGATGGAGAAAAAAGAAGGTTTCTCTAAGCTGAATCTGAAGGTCGCGAGGATAAAAGAGGTCAAGGAACATCCTAAAGCAGACAAGCTTCTCATACTGAAGGTCGATCTGGGGGATGAGGAAAGGCAGCTCGTGGCAGGGATCAAAGGACACTATACTCAGGAAGAGCTCCAAGAAAGGAACATCATAATGGTGACCAACCTCAAGCCAGCGAAGCTCAGGGGAGAGAAAAGCGAGGGCATGCTGCTCGCTGCCGATAATGGGAAAGATGTGAGATTATTGGGCGTATGCTACTCAGAACCAGGCGATCAGGTGTATATTGAAGGTGTTGAACCTAGCTCGGAGACTATAACAATAGATGATTTCGCAGCCATAGAGATCAAGACCCGTGACGGCAAAGCGATAGCTGAGGATAAGCCCCTCAAGACAGGGAAGGAAGAGGTCATGGTAGACATAGAAGATGATTCTAAGGTCAGATAGTAAGAAGAAAAAGAGATTGGTCACCAAAAAATCTTCATAGCTTCTTGTTCTCTTTAAGGAAATTGAAGATATCCAGTTTTGTGAGCCACATCGCGCCAATGCCGAACAAGGCCGCGAACAACGATACAAAGAAGGATAACACTGGTATGAATGAGAGTATAGCATACGCTGCCAAACCCACACCGTAATCAAGAGTATACTTCATATCACGCCTCTGCGCTGGAGATCCTTTCTTAGATTTCTTTTTCCCAGTCTTCTTGACAAACAACCTTTCCCGGAGGTAACCGCCAACGACAAAGATAGTGTATATCTTTCCGAAGACAAAACCGAGACCAAGCGAGATCATGAGTAATGCAGCGACAGGGACTCCTATGATGGTCACGAGGAAGAGGAATGACAAGAGCGGAACAACGAATATGAAGACCACGCCATAGACAAGACTGATCCATCTCTTCTTCCTGAGGTTCTCACTGACAAGCCTGGCAAAGTTAGGACAGACGTGGAGCACGAGAAGCCCGAGTCCGAGTAATAACAGGAGCCATGAGATATTCAAAGAAACCATAGAGGCACCCAGACCAAGTGAACCGAACAAAGCTGCAATAGTGCGCGTCGTATCCTCATTGAAATGCACATCTCCGTGAGTGCGTGCCTCAAGATCCTCATTACGCTCTCTTGCTGTATAATTGAGATCACCGAGTATCATTGCACCGTTCCACATCTCTATGTCTGATGAACGCAGATCAGCATTCCCTTCAATGGTAGAATGCAATATTATACGCTTTCCTGCTATCTTCACATCTCCACCATGCCTGTTGACAAGCTCTGCCTTATTTGCATATATCAGGATATCACCGCCTATATCCACATTATTATCTATCCTGACATTCCCGCCAAGCACGACAACATCGCCTGAAACATCCGAAGAGATTATGGTGTCTGCAGCGATAGCCACCAGATTCCCGTTGACAGGTCCATTGATACTGCTATCTCCAGATATGAAGGTGACATCACCATAGACAGGTCGCATGATGTTCGTCGTTCCGCTGATAGACATAACATCCCCATCAACCATACTGTCAAGGAAGAATGTTGAAGACATAGCATAAAGATTATCATCAATATCTGTGTCTGTCATAGAGACATCATCATCAATCTCCAGCATTGCCCCACACACTGAGAATGAAAGCAACGGAAGCATCAATAACGAGAGGAGGAGCCATCTCATATGTTCATCCTTGTCCTGTTTCTTTAAATATCTTACGATTGACTCGCAAAACTGCAAAGACCTTGAATCAATGCAATGTCTCAAGAAGTATTACTGCGACGATGCCAAAAATCAATGAGAATACCGTAGAATATGTGGAGATCCTTTTACATGATGAAGGGATCAGCTCATCAACGGAGATGTATATCATCAGGCCTGCAGCTGTTGCAGCAGTAAAACCGATCAGCCACACAGGCACTGCAGTGAAGAGCATCCTGGCAACAAAGAAACCAAGGAGCACGGGTATGGCTGTTGAAGCGGAAAGAAAGAATGTCTTCAACCTGTTCCCAGTGACATGAAAATACGGGGCAGATGTACATATGCCTTCAGGTATGTTATGCACAGCGATTGCCAGAGCCACTGCGATACTGGTACTGGGATCCTGCATTGCTGCGATTGCCATGCCTTCAGGCAGATTATGGAAGAATATACCTGCGATGAGATATTTTGAGGTCCTGTCCAGAGGATGCCTCTTCACTTTCTTATCGCTTGACAGGCAGCACACTTCATCACTATACGAAGGATCGGGATGGAAATGAGGCAAGAACCTATCCAGCAGATACATGATAAAAGATCCAGAGAGTATCCCTAACACAGCCATCACGAGCGAAGACATCTCTATGGCCTCAGGGATAAGATCGAGGAATGATATCGTCAACATCATCCCTGCCGCAAATGAAAGAAGATTATATATGAATCTGTCATTGGTCTTCAACAGCACTCCGATGAAAGAACCTGCGATAGGACCGATAGCAGAAATCATCACAATAAGTATAAGCGGATCCATCTAACAGGCATGAAACATAAATCATATTTAAATATATCCGTGAGTAAGAGACATATGATAAAAAAATCATACATAGAATTATATCACAAGATCATTTCGTATCCATCTGGCTGAGCCCGATGAAACCACCGACGATGGTCAACAGGAAGCCATAGACCCCGGAGAAGAGAAAACCAAGAACACCAAGGACACCCAGAAGCATATAAAGAGCTTTTGATTCTCCTGTCTTCTGCGAGATGAATGTCACCACTGCGACAACTATCGCAAAGATGATACCTATAGTCGCTGTTATCATATAGACTTCAGGGTTCGCCTGTGACATGAAACTCATATGAGCGAGCTCACTCGCATAATAATCCGAAAGGAAATAATCGCGTGCAGCCTCAATGGTTGCCCAGAAAACAGAAGTCCATAAAATCAGGAAACCCATCTCTATTTTCATGAGATAGAGTAAGTCTAGGAGTTTTTAACTCTTTCGTATCATAACCACTTGACAGAGAAGAACCCATAATCTTCAGCCAAGTAGAAAAGATTTAAAATACACAGATAACACTGATAAGATATGGAGAAGAAAGAGCTTGAAAGGCAGATTACTATCGCAGCACTGGAGAACGCTGTGAAATTCTCAGGAAAACCAAAACAGGGTACGATCATCGGGAAACTGTTCTCTCTTGAGCCGGAATTGAAGAAAGACATGAAGGATATCTCACCAATGATATCAAAGATCATGGAAGAAGTCAGTTCCATGAACCCAGAAGAGCAGAAAAAGCGACTTCTGGAGCTTGATCCTGGCTTCAACGATAAAGAGAAGGAGAAAAAAGAGAAAAGAAAGAAAGAAGCGAGAGAGCTTCCGCCGCTCAAGGACGCCAAAGAGGGAGAAGTGGTCACAAGGATGCCACCTGGCCCATCGAAACATCCGCACATCGGCCACGCCATCAGTTTCGGCATAAACTATCTCTACGCCAGAGAATATGACGGGAAATGCATCCTGAGATTCGATGATACGAATCCGGAAGTTGAAAAGCAGGAGTTCGTGAATGCGAACGAAGAGGACATCATAGATTATCTGGGCTTCAAGCCAGACAGCATCGTATTCGCCAGCGATCTCATGGATGAGCTTTACGCATATGCGGATGATCTTATAGAACAAGGTCGCGCTTATGCATGCTCATGTCCGTCTGAGATCATCTCAGAATCCCGAAAAGAGATGGAAGGCTGCCAGCACAGAGAGCAGGACAAGAACGAGACATATGCTATATGGGAAGGCATGAAAGAAGGCACCAACACAGAATATGCCTTGAGGCTGAAGATAGACATGGAGCATAAGAACGCTGTGATGCGGGACCCTGTAATCTTCAGGGTCATCGATTCACCACATTACCGCCAAGGGAAGAAGTATAAGGCATGGCCCACATATGATTTTGAGAGCCCCATCGTTGACGGGATCTGCGGAATCACACATGTATTAAGATCGAACGAGTTTGATTCAAGGATTGAGTTGCATCATCATCTCGCAGAGATCCTGGGCTTCAGCAAGATACCGTATAAGCATTATGGAAGGGTCAATATTACAGGATCTTTGACAAAAGGTAGAGAGATTAGGAGTAAGATTGACAACGGAGATTTCATAGGGTGGGATGACCCACGGCTTGTGACACTCAAAGCACTTAGAAGAAGAGGCATCACAAGAGACGCGATCATCAACATCGTGAAGATGGCAGGATTATCAAAACAGAACACGAACATAGATTTCTCAGTCATAGCTGCAGAGAACAGGAAGATCCTGGACGCCGAATCAAAGAGATACTTCTTCATAGAAGAGCCACATAAAGTGAAAGTCAAGGGAGCTCCGAAACAGGAGATCATGCTGAAGTCTCATCCTGCATCAGAGAAGAGAGAAAGGAAGTTCAGTACGGGCGAGGAATTCCTGGTAGAGGAGAAGGACCTGAAAGCATTGAAAGAAGGAAAGATGTCCAGGTTGATGGATTGCCTCAACTTCAAAGTAGATGATGGGAAACTTAGCTTCCATAGTTCTGATATATCAGAGTACAAGAAGTCAGGGGATAAGATCATCCATTGGCTTCCTGCTGAGGGCAACATCACAATAGATATAATGATGCCAGATGGATCGATGAAGAGTGGATTAGCAGAGAAGAACATTAAAGATATCAAAGAAGACAGCATAATACAGTTTGAACGTTTTGGTTTCTGCAGGCTCGATAAGAAAGAGAAGGACAGATACATATTCTGGTACACGCATGACTGATGCAGATGATATTGATGTGAATGATAGCCGGATTACCCGATTTCTCAGCAATGTCATTAAT
>JBKGYM010000061.1:0-6592 GCA_046546115.1 Candidatus Woesearchaeota archaeon | reverse complement strand
ACGTCTCATATCATCCTCAGATTCTTCTGTGAGTATAGGATGCTCAAGCTGTGAAAGTCTATCCTGTATCAGCCTGTCCGCCTTGGTATCCGCTGCAGTGACAGGAGAATCATCATCTTTAAGCTTATGGGACTTATCGCCGTAGATATCCATTATCGCTTTCCCGGCATCTATTGCAGCGTCCTTCGCCAAGACCAACTCTTCAGCATATCCGAAAGCCGTTCTTATTATCATGCTGACAGCCTTATTGACCTCAACTCCTTTGATACGTATCTCTGGTTCTTCAGGTGCCTCGTACGGTGCTGAGATGCCTGTGAATTCTTTTATCTCACCTGACCTTGCCTTCGTGTAGAGTCCCTTAGGATCACGTCGTTCACATGTCTCAAGCGGACAATCCATGAAGACCTCGATGAAGTCATCACCAATGAGTTCTCTAACCCGCTCTCTATCCTTCTTGTATGGACTGATGAATGATACGATGATATCAATGCCTGCATCATAGAATAATCTGGCGACTTCGCCGACCCTGCGTATGTTCTCTTCCCTGTCTGATGATGAGAATCCCAAGTCAGAATTCAGCCCATGGCGAACATTATCACCATCAAGCACATAAGTGTGCCGTCCCATATCATGTAATCTCTTCTCTAAAGCATGGGCTACAGTTGACTTCCCTGAGCCGCTCAGCCCAGTGAACCAGAAGACCTTATTATCACCACACCGTTCTTCCCTTGAGAGATCACCATGGTGCCACGTTATATTATCTGTCATCCTCAACCCCGAAAATAGTCCTTTTCTCTCTCATATGGCTGATGATCCTATCAGCGTTCTCTTCAGCATCATTGTCATCATCGAGGATCAGATCTCCATTGTCCTCGCCGATCTTTATCACGAATACAGAGTCTTGGCCTATGATGGTCTTCAATTGCATTATATTGTTCTCGTCAAGATCACTGGCTGTAGCGATCACAATCTGGCCTGAGTCTACAAGGATATGAGCTACCTCGGCAAACCGCCTGATGTGCTCACCTCTTTCTGTTCCACCAATATCTGAATCAAGACCGCGCAGAATGTTCCTTATGCCCATGAAATACACCACCTGGCCATCATCAAAGAGCCTTTTCTCGACAAGCTTCGCTGTTGCCTTCTTATCAATCCCTGTCTTGCCAGTTATGAGAATAACTTTAGGAATCTGAGAATACCTTATGCATCTCTGTCTATAAGTGATCTCGCCACGTTCCCATGTCTTCTCTCTCTGGATGACCTGTCTGAATGTCTCATCTTCAATGCCTTCGGTGATGATACCGCCACCAGCGATCTCATAATCATCAACGAGAACAAAACGTCCTGTATTCTTTATATCCTTGTAGAGATCGTAGGCAATGGGTCTTTTGGTCCTGATGATGCATTCTGCCACATCATTCCGTTCAGCGACTGATTTTCCTGATGTGCTCAGATCAGATGCATCAAGCACATTGATGATATCATCAATCCAGGCCTCTATGCTCATGGTCCCTATCTTCAGCTTATAGCTCTTGCCCTTGGTGAGTGGACTGTCCTTACCCATCCAGAAGACATTGGCCTTGAATCCACTTCCGACATAAGGCAGTTCGCCATTATCTCTGCACATCATATCTCCTCTGTTCACGAAGATCTGTTCTGTGAGCGTGAAACCCGTAGATTCGCCTGCCATTGATGAGTCTTTATCTTCTGTATTGAATTCTGCGATGCTCTCTATCTTTGAGTGCTTATTCGACGGTAGGAAGACAACATCATCACCGACACTAACTTTTCCCATCTCTACTCTGCCTGCTATGATCCTCCTCTCGTCGCCATGGCCTGTGAACTTGTATACACCTTGTACAGGCATCCTCAAAGCCTTATCCTCTGGTGCACGTTCTTTCGTGAATGCATCCAGGATAGAGAGTACTGTCTTTCCACTGAACCAGTCCATATTATCAGAGACTGAAGCGACATTATCGCCAGCGTGAGAGGATATGGCGATGAACTCTTTTGGATGGATACCTATCTTCTCGAGGAAACCTGTAAATTCCTCCTTAATCTGTTCAAACAATTTCTTATCATGACCGACAAGGTCCATCTTATTCACGCAGACAGCCACTTGCTCTATTCCCAGCATTGACAGCATGTAAGCGTGCCTCCGCGAATTCTCCTTTATCCCTTCCTTGGCATCTATGACGAGCAGTGCAGCCTCGGCACGTGCGGCGCCTGATATCATGTTCTTGAGAAACTCGATATGCCCTGGTGCGTCTATGATTATGTAATCCCGTTTATCCGTCTTGAAGAATGCACGCGCAGAATCTATGGTGATCCCTTGTGATTGCTCATCCTTGAGCGCATCCAAGAGAAAAGCGTATTCAAATACCTTAGAATTCCGTCTGCAGTACTCTCTGATCTGCTCAAGCTTGCCATCCGGGAGAGAATCCGTATCCGCGAATAATCTGCCTAGCAGCGTGCTCTTTCCATGATCCACATGACCTACGACAACAATATTCATCTGCTCGCTTTCTTTGTTCATCTTATTCCCCACGTGATCCTGTTCCAGATTCTTTCATGCGCATTCTACGATGCTTCTGCCACATCTCAGCAGGATTTTTCACATATATCCCCCACGCCTCAATGACTCCAGGCCACCACTATCTTCCTTATCTTGAGCACGCCCAGACCTTTCAGCCACTTTCGAGAATTTTCCGCTCCTCAACTCTTCAACAACTTCAGAGACATTTTTTGCATCAGAGTCAACAGGAGCAGTGCAAGGCTGACAACCCAAGGAACGGTATCTCTTTCCGTCCTTAGCAAAATACAAAGAGACCATAGGAATCTTCTCCCTCTCAATATATAACCATATATCAAGCTCCGTCCAATCCAGCAAGGGATGTATCCTCACATGTGTCCCTGGTTTGAAATCCGTCTTGAACTGATTCCATAATTCAGGAGGTTGATCTGAGATGTCCCACTCACTGACCTTGTCTCTCGGAGAGAAATATCTCTCTTTCGACCTTGAACCCTCTTCATCAGCCCTCGCTCCGACGATCACACCAGTGAACGGTTCATTGTCCTGGTCATCAGAATACTTCTGCTGATGATGATCAAAGCGGAGGCGGAGCCAATTGCCTGATAAAGTGTTCCTGAGCGCATCTGTCTTAAGGGCTTTACAACATTCCACACGTGTCAGGTTGCCATCCGGGAATGTGTTTTTCTCCTTCAACGCATCCCTGTTCTGCCCGACAATCATGTCAAGTCCCCATCTGGCCGCAAGGTCATCCCTGTACTTTATCATCTCTGGTATCTTATAACTGGTGTCTATATGGACCAGAGGAAATGGAACATGACCAGCGAACGCTTTGCGTGCGAGCCAGAGCATGACCGTGCTGTCTTTCCCGATAGACCAGAGCATGCACAGGTTTCCAAAATTCGCATACGCTTCACGCAGGATGTATACACTCTGCGCTTCCAGCTCACTAAGCCTGTCCATAGCAATGTTTACTTCTACCCCTTCATATATTTATTTTATATTTTTTATATAAATCATATAAATTTTTAAACAAGACAGAATTCACTCGTCCATGAGAAGAAAACTCATTAAACAGGGCAAGGGCGCATTGACACTCTCCTTACCATCCGGATGGATCAAGGAGCAAGAGCTGAGACCTGGCGATGAGATCAACATAGAGGAGAATGAAGATGGAATCACCCTGAAGACAGAAAGCAAGCCTCAACCGAAGAAGAAGGAGATAAACGTGGGTTACATGTCCCCTGAGGCATATCGTAGTCTTCTTGGAAGCTTGTACAGGGGGGGTTATGATATAATAGAGGTCAAGTTCACCAATAAGCGTGTGATACCAAACCTGGAGAAAGCCGTGAATTCCATATATGGATTTGAGGTGTTCTATACGTCAGAGACAGGATGCACTGTGCGCACCATCTACAATGATGAAGAGTCAGATATAAAGCTGCATATCGACAGGATGGTCTACACAATACACACTATGCAGCAGCTGATCATGGACGACCTTAAGAAAGAGAACAAGGCTTCTAGTGATGAGCTCATGCAACTGCGCAATAATGTGCTAAAGCAGCGTGACCTCATAATCAGGATCATCAAGAAGAAGAGGCTGCTGAGCAACGATATCTTCCCATATTACACGATAAGCCTTAGTCTCTGGGGTGTAGCAAGGAATTATCATCACATGTACATGGATCTGGATACAGGGCATGATACAGAGATAGTCCAAAAGACCAATGAGTTCTTCAGGATGTTCTTCAAGAGGATGCACTCCCTGTCCATGGAAGAATACCTCAGCCATCATGAGCGATACAAGAAAATCTACAAAGAATGCACAGCCCAGACGGGAAAGAACCCTCTGGCTACATACTGCATGAGTATAATACTGCAGATTCAGCTCTCGGACTCATCAATATATCTGCTTAACCATGGTTAGCATAAATCTTATTAATCAGTGGACATCAAATTTAACATGCGAATCTCATCATGGTCCATCCTGCTCTCTGTGATTATGATAATCAATATCACTCCCGTCTATGCTTTCTTCGTTCCAGGATCGTTGCAACTTCTGGGCACGGCACTTTCTAATCTCTTCATATTCTTGTTGATCGCTGCTGGTGCATTCCTGCTATCAATGGCAATAACTATAAAAAGCCAGATAAAGAAGCACAAATTTTTGATGATGACGACTGGCGCTCTGATATGTCTTATTGTTATCATCGCTGTTGCATCAGATTACTCAGAACTTGCCAGGATGAATCAACCTGAGTCAGAATCAGTACAACAAAGATCAGAAACTGATAATACTGAAGAATCAGAACCTGCAACAGAGACAAAGGGTAAGTCAGAACCTGACATAGATAGCCGATATCCATCAGATGAAAACTTCACCATCATGTTCTATGATGACGGTGAGCATCTGCGTTCCAGAGATATGCATTTCAACAGGACAAATGGATTGTCAGATATTGGCGGAAGGATTCCCGAGCTCAGGGATAAGATTGAAGCTTCAACAGATCTATGTTTCACAAGTCATGAGGAGCACGAAAAAAAGTGTGTCAAGGATAGTGAAAAATTCAATCTAGAGGATTGCACAGACAACAAAGAATGTTTCAGATTTATCCTGTATGAGATCCTGCGGATTTTTGGTCAAGAGACTCGTTTAGAGATCAATGAGCTCAATCTTCAGACATTAACAGATGATCATGTATTATTATCCACATTTGATGTTGATAAACATAGGGATATCTTTAAGTTTGCTTTTGATGATAGTATACCACGTGATGTGGCCGTCAGAATATATTTAGAAGGCCTGGATGCTGACAAGTTCTTCGAGAGATTTGAGAATGAAAGTGTTGTTGTATTCTGTTATGGAGGATCTACTGCAAGCACAATCGCTAATGTCCTGCGCCTCCATGGCCTTGAGGCATATAGTGTCGGCCTACGGGAGATCACTGATGAAGAATTACTCAATCTTGAAGGCCTGAAAAAGATAAATGAAGAGAACTCCATCATAATCAACCATTATCAGAGAAGAGATGATGATAAAGAAGATATCCTTCTTAAATTCGGAGGTCTCGGCTATAGTGGCAATTGGGATGAAGATAAAATCCCTTTCGACATTATCAACCATGATGAGGAGAATCTTGACATAGATGAAGCCCAAATACGGGATTCTAACCTGCTTTGTTCAAGTGATTTGGAATGCAAGATGTTGCAATATTGGATATATGACAATGGTTTCACAGATATTGTCGATGAGATTTATCTTCTTGACCCGGATCCGGAGTTCATATCTTGAGACATACCAGATTGGATAAAAATAAAAATCAAAGAGTTTACCGAAGCCCATGTCTACACATCATGTGTCCTGGGAAAGTATTGGAAGATTCACTGGCTTCACACTCTTATTCGTGATTTTCTCGATGATGCTTTTCTTTTTCATGAGCATGATGGGGAAGATCCCTGACACTTGGTCCTTTTTTGATATATTTTACATGACGCTTCCATTGCTTTTGGTCGCATATCTTGTCAGGAGGTGGCTGGAATGAGGTTCATGAAGGGAGTGAAGGACGGATCAAGACTCTTCGGCGAGATGCTCTCTGGACTCGTCAACACAGCACTCTTGACCTTAGTATATCTCCTTGTGCTGACACCGACAGCAATCCTTGCAAAGATTGTCGGGAAACGTTTCCTTAATCTTGATATTACAAAAAAGAGCAGATGGAAAAATGCTGAGTCCATAAAAACTAAAGAAAGATATTACAGGCAGTTCTAGATGAGACGATATCAGAGATTTATCAAGAGGGGTATGCAGCTGATGACTCTAGCTTGCCTTATATTCATCATATGGGGTGCAATATATTTTCCTATAGAAATCTCGCGTATGGAGACATTCCTCAATCAACCAAAAGAACATTTCGTAGGGGACGCTAGACAATATTTGAGAGATCAGGAGCGAGGTACCGACTTTTCTCCAGAATGCCTGAGCAAAAATACACATGAAGTACATTTTCCTCATCTTGAATGTAAGGAGGTGAATGGATGCAAGAACGAGGAATGCAAGAT
>JBKGYM010000060.1:0-6752 GCA_046546115.1 Candidatus Woesearchaeota archaeon | reverse complement strand
GAGACAATGCAGCAACGATACGTATGAACATACTGGAGAAGGATGCCATCATCGCCATAGCAAGAGCTATAATAGGATTCACTGCTTTTCCGGTCTTCTCACCAAAAAGATTAGTCACAGACAATACACCATAGACCACTGCAAAAGTGAATAAGAAAGTGAATATGCCTGCAAAATTGCTCAATAACTCGAATCCTTCAACCGTTGGCATGTTTTTGTTCACCTTTTATTAAGTTATAATATTATACAATCAACTTCTGTCATTCAATAGTTCATTGATGAAATTCTTCACCTTACTTCCCGCACCACCGTTTCCGCCACTAGATGGCTCTCTTGTGATGAACCAGACGACAATACCAAAGACAGCGATAGTGATGAGCAAAGCCATTGTGTCCGGATGATTCAGGAATGATAATGCTCCGGGTATACGATATCTATCACCGCCTGCAGAAGCAAAGGCATATATTATCGCACCGATACAGAAGATCACGATATAAGAACCTATATTCTTACTACCAAGACTACTAGCATCAATACCAAAAAGACCAAGCAAGATGAAAAGACCAAGTATGGCTACAGCAATCAGTGCCACATTAGGCAATGCCGTGTTTATGATCTCAACAACATTAGCTCCAGGAGGATAAGCACCAATCGCATGGGGTAACACCACACCAAGCCCAATAACGAAAGCTATGACCTTTGCGAATTTCTTCTGGTTATCATCAGTCCATACAACAGTGCTCAAGGTCGCATAGACAATGGTGAAGACCAACATGAACGGTAACAGTATGTCCCAAACACCTAACCTTTCAAGGTTCAGGATCATTTCTTGGAAATTTATCGTTGTCATAGCCATAATCACACCTTCACAGTCATTGTTTCTTTGTCAATTCGTTAATAAAATTATTCATCTTCTTTCCAAAGCCATCGCCTGAAGATCCTCCATCATCCTTGGTTATGAACCACACAACAATCCCGAAAACCAGTAATGATATGACAAGAGTCACAGTCTCAGGATCGTTCAGGAATCTGAATATGCCCGATGGACTTGACCACCATCCCGCAGAGGCTCCGAATATATATACTATGAAGCCTATTGAAACCATCACTATGATGGAACCCAGACCTGTGCCAGAGGCATCCGCTTTTATCCCAAACATGCCCACCAATATCAATAGACCAAGAATGGCCACAGATATGAGTGCTACTTGGGGCAATGAACTGTTAATTATCTCAACAACATCAGCACCCGGAGGATAAGCACCGATAGCATGGGGTATTACAACACCAAGCCCTATCACAAAAGATATGACTGCTGCATATTTGCTATTATCTTGCGCATCATCACCTTCACCATGTTTTCCGAACATGCTTTTCAGAGTGGTCGTCAAGGTCGCATACACTATAGTGAATACCAGCATGAAAGGAAGTACTATATCCCAAACTCCAATTTTAGCAAGCAGAGCCAACATATCATTGAAATTGACCATCAGCCACCACCCTCATTCCCACTGGAAGTCTTTGGAGATTTTGTTATCCATGCCATGAATCCAATCAAAAGTCCAAACAAGATGATTGAACCGACAGCGGTGGAGTCCCAGTGATTGACAATTATTCCAAATAGCATCTCAAGCCAGGAGTAGCCTTCTCCAGTCTTAATGACACTGAGCATAATGAACACCATGGCCACGAACGTGAGACCTACAATCCAAGGCCTCATCTTCTTCACACCTTCATCGCCGAAGATATTATCTTCCTGGCCATAGAAAACACCGATAGTTATCATGAAAGACACGAAAGCGACCATTATGATCGCAACGCGTGCCATGCCTTCGTTGATAATGGCTACAAGCTGTGTTGAAGCCACGACCATGAAGCCTAAACAGAAGGCCACAATAGAATTATAGCTTTTCCTTGTGTATTCGACACCGTCAATGGTCATTGTTCCAAAGATCCTTGTCTTCTCCAGGATCGCGAATGTTATTGAAAAGACTAGAAGGAAAGGCAATATCACATCATATATGCCAAGCCGTCCGAAGAACTCTATAATCTCCCTGAACATCGATGTCATTATTAAATACCTTGCTTGTGTCGTATATAAAGTTTTTCATACTGTACATGGACAAATTTAAATATCCTTTCATAGAGATACATTATATGTTCAAACACATCTCGGGAGAAAAAGAAGAGAAATTTGATCCAAAAGATGAATTCGCATCTTATCTCATATCCGATAGAAACGGCTCGTTTTTCTCACAAGGTGTTACTAAGAACCACACATTCTATCATGGCCTGCTCACTCAATACCCTGAAGAGGATGGCTGGACCATGGCCAAATTCATTGAAAGGATATCTATAGAATCCGATGATATAGAAAAGGAAGGAGATACCCTGACATTTCTCAAGGATGATGAAAGAAGCACCATAAGATTCAATGCCGAACGGAAGATACTTATCGAGACAGATGGAGAGAAGCAGCTCAGTATCAGTCTGGATCCAAGAAAAATCTATGATTTTTCAGAATTCGGGAGAGAGATTAAAGTCTATGAAGAATCAGGAATCCTTATTGCAGAATACACCAGTTATGAAGGAGAGAAAATCAAGTACAGACTATTCCTTGGCATAAGAGGAGCACAAAGATATGAGTTCAGGGATGAATGGATAAGAAGAGATTATGACTTTGATGCGAAAAGGTCTGGAAACGGAACATGGTATATCAATAATGGATTAGATATCAAGTTTGAGAAAGAGCTCCTTATAGCACAGGACCACGATAAGGAAAGACTGCTTGCTATGATGAATAAAGATGAAGAACCTATAGAAGACACATCTGGAACTATTCTTGAAGGGATCGAGAAGAAAAAACACTCAATAGCATACGATTGCGCCATAGACTCGATGAATGAACTTTCAGTTGGTACAGAGGGAATATATGCAGGATTCTACTGGTTCTTCCAATTCTGGACACGAGACGAGGCAATCTCCTTAGGCGGAGCCATAAGGGAGGAGAAGAAAGACCTCGTAAAAAATATAATACTGAGGCATCTTGATAGCCTGCTCAAGGATGGGAGAATATCTAATCGTTTCCCTCATTCACAGTTAGGATCAGCAGACGGCATAGGATGGAGCATCTTGAGATTGGGAGAATCTAGACATCTTTTCAATGAAGATGAGCTCAGGAACCTCAGCGGAAGGATGGAGATTTCTATGCGTGATCTCGAACATAACTACAAGAAAGATGGGCTTTTCATGAATGGGCCTAAAGAGACCTGGATGGATACAAACGGAAACACAAATGATGTCAGGGATGGATTCCGGGTTGAGATACAAGCATTGATGCTCAACTACTACAGAGAATTGGCAAGGATGACCGAGAAAGAAGAATACATCAAGAAAGAAGATAATATGAGACACAAAACAAGGGAGATCATGTTCGATGGAGCCATCCTTGCAGATGGTGCTGATGAGACTATGAGACCTGATAAGACAATCAGGCCCAACATATTTCTTGCATACTACATATACCCGAAACTGCTTACAGAGACACAATGGGAAAAAACGTTCGATAACGCCATAGAAGCGTTATGGCTAGATTGGGGAGGAATGTCAACAATAGACAAGAAGAATCCACTTTTCAAGCCAGAATATACAGGGGAGAACGATGAAAGCTATCATAGGGGTGATTCCTGGTTCTTTGTGAATAATATCGCAGCAATGGCAATGTACCGACTTAATAAAGAGAAATATAAGACATACATACAGAAGATTGCCGATGCATCTTCTGAAGATATCCTCTACAAGGGAATCCTTGGAGGTGCCTCTGAAGTGTCTTCAGCAAAAGAGCAGAGGGCAGAAGGTGCCTTACACCAGGCATGGAGCGCGTGCACTTTCATCGAACTCATGCATGAGATCCACAGATGAGTTACATAGGAATACATTCCGCCCAATCTCCATACGTTAAACACAAACCTTTTATAGAATTCAATGAATATATATTCATATAATTGCGAGGTGGTTACGATTACAGGATACGAACTAGAGGGATTGCCGTATGAATATGATGCATTAGAACCACACATAGATAAGAGGACGATGGAGATTCACCATGACAAGCACCATGCAGGATATGTGAAGAAACTCAATGCTGCTCTCGATAAGCATCCCGGACTTAAAGAGAAATCACCAGAAGAACTTCTAAAAGATATTGATGCGATCCCTGAAGACATAAGGACAGCTGTCAGGAATAATGGTGGAGGGCACGTGAATCACAGCTTGTTCTGGGAGATCCTTGCCAAGGATGTTCCTGAAGATGGGGAATTGGTGGAAGCCATCGAGCAAAAATTTGGATCGACGGAAGGATTCAAGGAAGAATTCAAGAATGCAGCGCTAGGAAGGTTTGGCAGTGGATGGGCATGGCTAGTCCTTAATGAAGAAGATGAGCTAGAAATAACTTCTACACCTAACCAGGATACTCCGTTGAGTCAGGGAAAGAGACCCATCCTCTGTATTGATGTCTGGGAGCATGCATACTATCTGAAGTATCAGAACAGAAGAGCAGAGTATATTGATGCTTTCCTCAAGCTCATAAACTGGAAGAAGGCCGATGAGAACTATAAGGCAGCACAATAAGTTGTTTCTGTCAGCGTCTCAGGATGATGGATTGAAGATTGTCTGAGGATGGACCCCATAGCATCAATTTTATAAACATAATCTCATTATTATGCTTCATGGAGTTCCTTGTAGATAAAGAGATGACTGATATCGAAGAGTCATTGAGATCTTATGATACCTTGAGAGATGAAGTAATTAACATATCCAGAGAGATCATAAAACAATCTAAGGTTGTCATAAATCATGGGCATAGAGGAGAAGATGATCAGGAGAGCATCATCACTCTGAAACAGCTCAAGAAAAAGATGGACGACACCACCACAAATTCTCCAGGACTGACCAGAGAAGGCAGTGTAAAAGTCGCATATCAGGAATTCACTGAAGCGATGCTTATCACGGAGTTCATGGACTCGGGAAGATTCAGCAAAGAGAAGCTGGGGGTTGACGAAGAATCTTACCTTCTTGGGCTCTGTGACCTCACAGGAGAATTAGCCAGGATGGCAGTGAGGAAAGCAACAACAAAAGATTATGGAGAGGTCAGAAGGATTTCTTCATGCATTGAAGAGATACATGGTTTTTTTATGCGACTTGATCTGAGAAATTCAGAACTCAGGAAAAAATCAGATCAGGTGAAATGGAATCTCAAGAAGGTTGAAGAGATACTATATGATATCTCGATGAGAGGGTGAAACAATGACATTGACTAACATAAGATGGCTAGGACACTCGTCTTTCCTCATAGAGGCAAAAGAAGGCGGGATCATCTATATCGATCCTTATGAGACCAAGTCAGATATCATGGCTGATTACATCTTCATAACCCACAGCCATTATGACCACCTATCAATCAAGGATATACTGAGAATATCAAATGGAGAGACAGTAATCTTTGCACCATTAGATGCCAAACCAAAATTGAAAGATTTTTCTGGGAAGACTGTGTATGTAGAGCCGAACAACATATATCAACATGAAGATATCGTTGTGTACACCAAGCCAGCATATAATATAGAATCCAGTTTCCATCCTATGAGTAACAATTGGGTGGGATATATAATAGAGATAGACAGTAAGAGATATTACCATGCTGGTGATACCGATCTTTTGGATGAGCTTAAAGATATAGAAGATATATTTGTAGCGATGCTTCCAGTAGGAGGCACTTACACAATGGATGCTGAAAAGGCCGCTGAACTTGCTAACACCATACGACCAAGATATGCCATACCAATGCATTATGGTACTGTAGTAGGAGATAAGAAGGATGCTGAAAGATTCAAGGAACTCTTCAATGGTGAGACAATAATAATGAGCAAGGAATAAACAATATTTACATTCTTCACAAATCTTTAATAATAAAAATTGAATTCTCATATCATTATCTTAATACTGGGTGAAAGACATGGGAATATTTTATATGACGGAACAAGAACTTGTACAAGACAAAAAGAACTTCAAGAAGGGAAAAGTAGAGCCTGGAAGAAAAATCAGGTGTATCGACGACCATTTCAGCAGCGACAAGGAATTGCCTTTTGAACCTGAAGAGATTAACTTGCCAGAAAAAAATGAACTTTATACAGTACGCGAAGTGATTGATACAGGGCATGGCATAGGTCTTAGATTGGAAGAGATCGATAATGAAAGATACTGGTTCGGCAATGTAAGAAGATATGAAGAACCTGTCTTCGGGATACATAGATTTGAGCCACATTATGAGATACATTGAGGGACATAAAGAACGACATTGATCGTTCATAGTGATTCTGTCGTTCATTGATCGGTTGAAAACAGATCAAATCTTGATAGACAACATCATCTCAACCTTAACTCATAAGAAGAAACTCTTTTAAATTATACAACACTACCCTCTGTCATGTACCGAACACATAAATGTGGAGAACTTCGTAAAGGGCATAAGGACAAGGATGTTACGCTTTCTGGTTGGGTTGTCAACCCAAAGAATCACGGCGGTATCATATTCACTTATCTCAGGGATAGGTATGGCAAGACACAGCTTGTCGTAAGTTCTGAGGATACGGAACTTTTCAAGACTGCATCAGCTCTTAGAAGAGAAGATGTCATAAGAGTGGAAGGAACCGTCAAAGAACGCCCTGATGAGATGAAGAACAAAGACTTCCCCA
>JBKGYM010000059.1:0-6904 GCA_046546115.1 Candidatus Woesearchaeota archaeon | reverse complement strand
AGGGAAAGGACGTATAGATGTCATAAGATGGGCAGGAAAGGTGTCATCAGTATCTCTTGAAAAGATAGTGAACATGTTCAGCGAGATCAACCCCGAAGGTATAGATGGATATGATTTCTTCATAGGACATAACAGATATGCGACCAGGGGCAGGAAGGAAAAAGTGCTGGAGGATGCCCATCCCTTCGCCAAAGGTGGCAGGAAAATCAATAATGGTTCTCATATGTTCCAATTGGATTGTGATGCAGTATGTATACATAACGGCCAGATTGATTCATCAGAGATCTCCGATGTCCTTGATATAGCAGAACCTGAGGTTGATAGTGAAGCACTATTAGAATATGTATATAGGTTCGGTCCTGAGAAGACACTTGATGACATCCCAGGATCATACGTGCTCCTGTACACTGACAAGGATAATGATGATATCAAGCTACTCAGAGATAAGCATGGAATGATGCCAGCGGTCATGGGGAAGAAAGATGGAAAATTTGTGGTCACATCTGAAGATATCGCACTCAGGAAGAATGGGACGGAGATAATAAAGAACATAGAACCCGGATCATATTATTCATTCCCTACAGGAGGAAGACAGCCTGAGAAAAAGAAAGATATTATGTCATATCCACAACATTGTTTTTTCCAATGGAACTATATCGGAGATTCACAATCAAATATTGAAGATGCTGCGGTATGGGGCATAAGAAGAAAATTGGGAGAAGCCCTTGCTGAACATGTCAGACCAGAGCTTGACATAGTAAGTTACATTCCAGAATGTCCTAAGATAGCTTCAATGGCTTATGCTGATAAAAGAGGACTGCCATTCAAAGAGATATTCTACAAGCTGAGAGAGGAAAGATCCTTCCAGGGGAGCGATAAAGGGAACAGGAAAGAATCCATAGAGAGCAATCTTTATGTCGCCCCTGTCATAGACAACATACCAAGCGAAGATTTCCTTGAAGGTAAGAGTGTAGGGTTGATAGATGATAGCATAGTAAGAGGAAATAATGCACAATACGCAAAAGATCTTCTTGAGGAGAAAGGAGTGAGAGAAGTCCATCTGATAAGCTATACTCCACCCATAGGGATCATAGGGGATGACAAGGAGAAAAGAGGGTGCATGTTCGGCATTGATATGCCACCAGATGATGAATTTGTGGCACGTCATAGGACCTTGGATGAGATATCTGAAAAGATGGGGATGGAAGTCCATTATCTGCCTTATGAAGCTATGATGGATGTCTATGAGACCAGAGGCATACCCCGAAGAGATATCTGCAAATTCTGCATAGGGGGACCACACCCACTCACCTCACACAGATAGTTCGCCTCATATATAGAGGAGACATGGGACTTCCTGTGGCTGATTCCGAACAAAATTTTATAAACAATCAGCTATTTTCATGAAAAGATGGAATTACCTAAAAAGTATAATCCTAAAGAGACAGAAGAGAAATGGGAGAAATTTTGGGAAAAGAACAAGACGTATAAGTTCAATCCAAATACAGAGAAAAAGATTTTCTCAATCGATACTCCCCCTCCAACTGTATCAGGCAAGATGCACATAGGTCATGCCAGATCATATTCACAACAGGATTTCATTGCACGATATAGACGCATGAAAGGATATGAGCTTTTCTTCCCATTCGGCACTGATGATAATGGACTGCCTACAGAAAGGCTTATCGAGAAGACAAAAGGCGTGAAAGCTACCAAGATGGACAGGCAGGATTTCATAGATCTCTGCCTCAAGACACTCAAAGATGAGCTAAGACCAGAATATCTCGCTGATTGGAAAAGGATTGGATTCTCATCTGATTTCGATGTATTCTATTCTACAATAAACGAGAAATCAAGAGAGATATCACAAAAAGCATTCCTTGACCTTGTGAAAAAGGACAGGGTATACAAGAAAGCCAGTCCAGTCATATGGGATCCTGTGATGGAGACAGCACTCGCGCAAGTAGAGATTGAAGATAAGGAGGTCAAGAGCACTTTCAATGAGATAAGCTTCAAGACCAAAGAAGGAGATACAATAAAGATAGCGACCACAAGACCTGAACTATTATGCGCTTGCGTAGCGGTCTTTGTACATCCAAAAGATGACAGATACAAGGATCTTGTCGGTGACGAATTGACTGTTCCATATTATCACTTCAAAGTTCCAGTTCTCTCTGATGAGCGAGCAGACCCCGAGAAAGGGACAGGGATTGTCATGTGCTGTACCTTCGGTGACCAGACAGATATAGAATGGTATAAGGCATATGATCTGCCACTGAAAGAAGCTATAACAAAAGATGGCAGGATGACCTCAATAGCAGGTGATCTTGAAGGCTTGAGAATAAAGGAAGCTAGAAGCAAGATAATCGAGAAGATGAAAGAATCTGGAGAGCTCCTGGGACAGAAAGATATCACGCATACAGTCAATGTAGGAGAAAGAAGCGGAGAAGAGATCGAGTTCCTGAATTCTGAGCAATGGTTCATCAGATACCTTGACATCAAGGACGAGCTACTCAGACGCGGGGATGAGCTCAACTGGCACCCTGAACATATGAAGAGCAGATATTCCAATTGGATCCACGGATTGCAATGGGATTGGTGCATATCAAGGCAGAGATTCTTCGGGATACCATTCCCTGTATGGTACGACAAAAAGACAGGTGAGCCCATATACGCGAAGGAGAACCAGCTCCCTGTCGATCCGTTGAAAGATCTCCCGGAGGGATATACAAGAGAACAAGTGATTCCTGATAATGATGTCATGGACACATGGGCCACATCATCACTCTCCCCACATCTTGCTGTCGATCTTTTTGAGGACCATCCTATATATGATAAGATATACCCTATGTCATTAAGACCACAAGCGCACGAGATAATCACTTTCTGGTTATTCAACACAGTGGTGAGAAGTCACATACATGAGAATGTTCTTCCGTGGAAAGATGTGATAATCTTCGGTTGGGCTCTGGATCCTAATGGCAAGAAGATGTCCAAATCGAAAGGCAATACGATCGCACCACAACAGAAGATTGCAGAATATAGTGCGGACGCATTGAGATACTGGGCTTCAATATCCAAATTAGGAGAAGATGGGCCTACACAAGAGAAGGATTTCCAGAACGGCCACAAGCTGGTGAACAAGATATTCAACGCTTCAAAGTTCGTGCTCATGCATCTTGAAGATTTTGATGGAACAAGACCTGAAAGATTAGAAGCTTTTGATGAGTGGATTCTCGCAAAACTCAACAGGACCATCAAGAAGGCGACAGATGCTTTCGAGAGCTACGAGTTCTCAAGGGCCAGGAGAGAGACAGACCACCTGTTCTGGCAGACCTGCGATGATTACCTGGAGATCGCAAAAGATAGATTGTACAATCCAGAGAACAGGGGCAAACAGGCAAGAAGATCTGCACAATATACATTGCACGAGGTTCTCAAGGCATTACTGAAGATGTACGCTCCCATACTACCATTCATCACAGAAGAGGTATGTTCATGGAAATTCGCAGAGGAAGATAATATCAAGAGCATACATAATAGTGCATGGCCTTCCATAGGAGAGTATAGGGAAGATATCATTGATGCTGGCGAAGAGGCAATCTCTGTGATACACGAAGCGAGAAGATTCAAAGCCAACCACGAGATGTCAATGAAAAAGGAGCTATCAAGGATCAAGATAGCCACAGGGAGTGATCTCAGAAGATTCTCCGATGACATAAAATCCACTACGAAGGCAACCGAGATAGAGTTTTCTGAAGCTGAAGAAACAAGCATAGAAATCCAGAGATGAGGATCAGAATATTTCAGCACAAGCCAGAGCCATCATCTCTTCTTGCAGAGAAAGACGGCATGGTCCTGCTCGAAAGGTTCCAGCGTCTTATATTCTATCAGTTCACACGCATCCTTCAACTGCTTTTCAATCCTTCTGAAGATCTCTTTTGGTTTTGCGCCAACATCAATACTGCGTGATTTACAGGACAAGATTGCTGTACCATTCTCCTTCAGGAACCTAAAATTCTTCAGGAATATATCTACTTGTTCACGTTGGGCTATGTCCTGGAAAAGTATATCGACACCCGAAATGAGATGTGAATAGGAATCCGGCTTGTTCGCGTCTGCGAATATCGGCGCCAAATTCATCCTCTTCTTAGCCAAGAAATGAAGTTCGCGCATCACTCTTGGAGCAAACTCGACAGCGTATATCATGCCATCATCCACTATATCAGAGACATGGCTGGCGGTTGTCCCAGAAGATGCTCCAAGATACAGCCATGCATCACTGCGTTTCAGTTTGGGAAGAGACATATTCTTCATTATAGCAGCGCCCAGTTTAGAACGTGCGGGATCCCATTGTCTTATCTCATGACCCTTGTCTTTGGACAATCTTTCACCATAGACAACCTCGCCAGGGACAAGATTGACAGTATACAACCTCCGCCCGTCCATCATAACATTATCATGCCTTGTCCTTTTCATAGTCATCACGCAAGATTATTTTCAAGCTCCTGTCTCAATTGATAGCCCATGTGAGCATCACCACCGAAAAAATCTATTTTCGCAGCGATGGTGATCTTTGACGCCAAAGCCCTCGCCACCTTACCCTTATCAGTCCTCTTCGCATCATTGACGAGAGGATGAAGCACAATGATTCCGTGCTTTGGTGGGTTCGATGTAGTCTTGAGATGTCTGAACATGGCTTTCTCTGCTCCGAGCGTCTGTATAGTGGAAGAAGGGAAATTCACAAGCCGCTTCATACTACCCGAAAATGATATGAGCCTTGCTGCAAGAAGGGGAGTGGCGACCGCTGCTATGTTCGGATATGTCTCTTCCATCAGAGAGACCAGATAACTTTCCTGCTCTGCCTTGGCTTTATGCAGAGAGAGCACAGAATTAGCCAGATCCTTTATAGGATTAAGATCCTTTTTTGAGATCTTGGCGCCGATAGAATCAGCCGGCCTCTCGAGTTTGAGAACCTCTTCTGCATAATATCTATGATCATTTATTTTCTTTGATAGTTCAGGATTATAGAGTGAAAACCATTCCCTTAATCTGGTAGAAAGCATGTTGATCACTTTATCATACTCATCCAATCCATTGACTGCTTGGATTATCATGTTATCTGTGGGCGGATGTCTTCGAAGCATCTCAGCCGAGAAATCTATATCTATATCGCGCAACATCGCAAAATGCTCTTTCGTGCTGAACTGCCTTATGATTTTTGTGAATGTCTTCATGACAGTAGGATTAAAGAGATTCGGCCTTGATACGAGATTATGCGAATTCTTATTTACTAGAGAGATCATATCCTTGCCTTTGAACTCATTGATGAGCTGCTCTTCCTCCCTTATATAATCGCCATGTGCAAGTGTCTTCAAGTTCTCATATGTGGCCTTGAAGGTATTCTTCTTCACGAGTTTTGCAGACTCATCAAATATGTATGTGCCTAAAGCATTTGTATAAAAAAAGTATGCCATATACCGATTAATTGAGGATTATTTATAAATGTTACAATGAAAAAAGCAAAGAATACGATAAAACCATGCGATCAATCTACAATGATCTTACCTGACTGCCAGTCTTTCAGGATCTTACGGGCTGCGCGCGTAGTATCCGCTTCCGCACCCTTCTTCAGATAATTGAACCGTCCTGCTATAGCTTCAAGAAAATCATCGTAGTCTTCTGCATCCGTCCCGTAGTGCCTAGTTATCGCATCCTTGTGCTTGGTGAATATGTCAAGGAAGACACTTTCAGGATCTTTCACTTTCGAATGATCCACAGAACCTATCGTGCCGTGTTTGAGCTCATCCTTCTCTATATACGGAATGACGCCAGGGGTATCAATGAGCGTTATCCTGGAACTCAATCTGATCTTCTGCATCCCTTTAGTAAATCCTGATTCGGGGCTGGAACGTGCTCTGGAACGTCCAACAAGCGAATTTATGAGTGAACTTTTTCCAGTATTAGGATAACCCACTATACCTATATTAAGGGATTTAGGATAACCTGCGATCTTAAGGATAGCATCCTTGAGTATAGCAGTGCCATGACGATCCTTTGCAGAGACAAACACTGCGTTCTCCAATTCCTTCTTATACTGCTCAAGTTTCTCCTTAGAGACCAAGTCACATTTGTTCATGGCAAGCACAAGTTTCTTGCCTGAACGGAGCACTTTATCCTCTATCTCTCTGTTCCTTGTCTCAGAGACAGAACGTGAATCCAAGACTTCGACAATCACATCCGCGTCAGCAATGACCTTGTCCAATACTCTCCAAAAATTAGGCATGATATTAAGAATGAGCGTTCATATAAAAACGTTCACCCTCCATCTTTGATCTCCAAGAAATCTTTGACAGCATCGACATAGCCAGGATGCAGGTCCCTCACGAAAGTAGAGTGCAAAAGTTCAGAGCCCTGGCAGTCACCCTCTATCACAATATTCTCAGCGTCTTCCAGCATAGCAGACTCTTTGAGCACGACACCATCACTATCCTTACCATCCAGAGTGCAACCTGTGGCGACCACATTATGGAACGGGATGTCAGGGAGCGGTTCCGTGTTCAGTTTATTAAGGAACAGACTTCCCTCACGCATGTCCCTGCATTCAAGCCTTTCACCGAACAAAGGACAAAAAGTAGAGACCCAATCAGTTATTCCATGATGGGGTGTCCCGCTCGTGAGCACCCTGTCCACTTTTCCAGTGCCAAAGATCTGCATATATCTCCTGATCACAAGTCCACCCATACTGTGAGCGATCACAGTCACATTCTCTGCATTTGATTTACGGAGTACACTATCTATAATATCATCAAGCCGCACTGCATATGTATCAAGATTATCATTCTTAGTCGGGACAATGATGCTTGAGTCATCATCAGTATATACGTCATAGTAATAGCTTATC
>JBKGYM010000058.1:0-6921 GCA_046546115.1 Candidatus Woesearchaeota archaeon | reverse complement strand
TGAAAATAACAGAAGTGAAGAAAAGAGATGATTCTGTGAAGTTGTTTGACAAGTCAAAGATCAGTGCTGCTGTGCAGAAAGCGATGGGTGCTAGCGGTGAAGGGAGCTCAGACGATGCTACGAGCATCATGGAAAAAGTCGTAAAGACTCTTGATGATATCAAGGAAAAGAATCCCAGATATATCCCTTCTATCGAAGACATACAGAATATTGTTGAAGAAACACTTATGGAAAGCGATTTCCATCAGGCAGCAAAGTCATATATCTTATACAGGAACAAGCGAGCAGAAGAACGAAAACGAGACATCTTCGAGCCACGGATCAATCTAAAACCATATGAGTATCCTGAACTCCTTGAGTATGTTGATGCGATAAGACACTCATACTGGATCCATACGGAATTCAAGTTTGATGGAGATATCCAGGATTTCAAGGTCCGCCTTTCAGGACCAGAGCAAGATGCGATCAGGAAGACCATGCTCGCAATCTCTCAGATAGAGGTTGCAGTGAAGACATTCTGGGGTAATATCTATAACAGGCTACCAAAACCAGAGATTGGCTCCGTAGGCGCAACATTCTCAGAAAGTGAAGTCCGGCATCACGATGCATACTCGCATCTCTTAGAGATTCTCGGACTGAACAGAGAGTTTGAGAAGCTGAAAGATGAGCCAGTGATAATGGAGCGTGTGGATTATCTAGAATCTGTGCTCAAGTATGCGAAAACAGAAGAGAAGAAGGAATATGCGCAATCCATACTCCTCTTCTCATTGTTCATAGAGCATGTGTCATTGTTTTCACAGTTCTTGATCATCATGGCTTTCAACAAATACAAGAACCAATTCAAGGGAATCTCAAATGTTGTTGAAGCGACATCGAAAGAGGAGCAGATACATGGTGACTTCGGTATCGATGTCATCAACATCATCAAGCAAGAGAATCCTGAGTGGTTTGATGAAGCACATGACAAGTTGATAAAAGATATGTGCCTAAAAGCATACGAGTCTGAGAGCAAGATAGTTGATTGGATCTTTGAGAAGGGAGAATTTGATTTCCTTCCGAAGAAGGTCATCAAGGAATTCATCAAGAATCGGCTCAACAATTCTTTGACGAGTATAGGCAAATCCAAGATATTTGATACTGATGATAAATTGGTAGAGGAGACAGAATGGTTTGACGACGAGGTCATAGCAACTAAACATGTAGATTTCTTTTCGAAACGGTCTATCAATTACACAAAGAAGAGCCAGAGCGTCACAAGCGACGATCTATTCTGAAAAAGAGGGGAGAAAGATGGAATGGTTGACAGAGAATAGCAGAAAATTCCTTGAAAGAGGATATCTATCAGAAGGTGAGACGCCTGAAGAGAGAATGAGAGCGATAGCAGAGAGAGCTGAAAGGATCCTGAAGATTGAGGGGTACGCTGACAAGTTCTACAAGTATATGTCGAAAGGATTCTTCTCCTTGGCATCACCTGTCTGGGCAAATTTCGGTAAGGAGAGGGGTTTGCCGATCAGCTGTTTTGGCTCTTGTGTTGAAGACGACATGGGAAGCATCCTTTTCAGTCAAGCAGAGGCAGGGATGATGTCAAAACTAGGTGGGGGGACTTCTGGTTATTTCGGAAAACTAAGACCGAGAGGCGCTTCTATAACTGATAATGGGCCATCGTCAGGCTCAGTACATTTCATGAGATTGTTCGAGACATTAGTGGATGTCGTAAGCCAGGGAAGTACCAGAAGAGGACATTTCTCACCATATCTTCCTATTGAACATGATGATGCAGAAGAATTTCTCGAGATCGGTTCAGAAGGCAACCCAATCCAGAAGCTGACACATGGTGTTTGCGTAAGTGATGATTGGATGCAGGCTATGATCGATGGTGATGAAGAGAAACGAGCATTATGGGCAAAAGTCCTCCAGATGCGCATGGAGAAAGGATACCCCTACATATTCTTCACAGATAATGCGAACAATACTGTCGATGTCTACAAGGACAAGGGAATGAGAATCCTCGCAAGCAATATGTGCACAGAGATAATGCTACCTAGTGATTCTGATCATTCATTCACCTGCGTACTATCATCTGTCAACGTTCTGCATTATGATGAGATGAAAGAGACTGATGCGGTCGAGATATTGACCTACTTCTTGGATGCGGTCATTACAGAGTTCACAGATAAACTGGAAGCATATAGAGATTCAGGGAGCCAAGATGACTATAAGACCTTCTTGTTCATGGAGCGCGCATACAATTTCGCGAAGCACCATCGTGCATTAGGTCTTGGAGTGCTTGGATGGCATTCTTTGCTGCAGTCAAAGATGATAAGCTTCGAGTCACAGGAAGCTGCTGACCTTAATAAGGAGATCTTTGAGTTTGTGCAGAAGAAATCCTATAAGGCTTCAGAAGAGTTAGCAGAGAAGTTCGGTGAACCCAAGCTGTTGAAAGGTTATGGAAGGAGAAATACAACGCTGAACTCTATAGCTCCCACAACATCTTCTGCTTTCATACTCGGCCAGGTATCTCAAGGCATCGAACCAGTATGGAGCAATTGCTATGTGAAGGATATCCAGAAGATCAAGACGACCATAAAGAATCCATTCTTGCGTGAGCTTCTTGAAAATATAGGAAAGAATACGCCAGATATCTGGAAGAGCATCCGTGACCATGATGGTTCTGTGCAACAGCTGGATTTCCTGACAGAGCAGGAGAAGGAGGTCTTCAAGACTTATCCTGAGATAGACCAGTCCAATATAGTGGCCTTGGCGGCTGCCAGGCAACGTTTTATAGATCAAGGACAGTCTTTGAATCTGATGTTTAATCCAGAGACACCAGTGAAAGAGATGAACAAGGTCTATATCCAAGCTTGGAGATTAGGTATCAAGTCATTGTACTATCAGCACAGCACTAATGCTGCGCAGAAGTTCAATCAGAAGAAAGTCTGTGAATCATGTGAAGCTTGACGCTTCACCTTTTTTTGTTTATTTTAGTGATTTTGTGTCGTTTCTTTGCCTTTCGAAGCATCCGGTCTCTCAAAGTCAATATCGAATCTAATATGCTTCTTCCTTCCTCTACACCTGACTTTGTCCCATAATGATTTATTCATCTATCATATATCTGGATCTTTCAAATTGATGGACAAGTCTATATCACTCTCTTCTGTGTCGTGACCTGTTGAGGTGGATCCGAAGAGTATGACGTATCATATTATTGAAGAACATTGATCAGAAAGGATGTACTAATATTGAGAAAAACCACATAAAAATAAAAAATGATCTGAAGGTTCACGCCTCAGCGCTCCTCCTTCAAATCTTCAAAAGGCCGATAATCACTGAAAAAATCACCTATCAGCGAGTTCTTCTTCGGAAACATTCTCTGCACGTCCGTCTGTTCGTTCTTCGTCCGGTACCCTGTCTTCACCAGTCTGAATTTCCGTCTCATCTGCTTCATCTGTTGGAAGATCAGATGGTCGTCCACGACCTTCATCTGCTCCAGGTGACCTCACAGCATCTAATGCACGTTGTAGACCTTCATGAGCTTCATCTGGCGCATTAGCCATGACCTCTTCTAATGTTGTATCTGCGACAGATTCTGCTCTTTCAGGATTATGCCTATCCAAAGAACCTAAAGCATTTTCACGTCCAGTAGCACTCTCATTGATGGCCCTATCAATCCCTGCTTTTGCTTGCTCAGGGACTTGTTCTCTCACACGAGAAAGAATAGCCAAATGATTGCTCGATTGCCTTGCTACTTCTTCAGACATGTTTTCATCTGCTTCAGCATCTTCCTGCCTTCTTTCTATGGCTTTATTATAACCATCTGTTGCTTTTTCTAATCCTCTTTCATGCCCTTTTTCAGCCATAGCAGATATCTCTGCAGCCCGTCTGTCCATGATCACTTCAGGAGACCTGAAAGTATCCATCATCCTATCTATGAAATAGAATGGGCTGTCAGGCGTTATTCCTGGATCAGGCAGCTCAGGTTGGGCCGTTACAGACACAGCCATCAAAAGCATCGCAGCCAAGATCGTCACTAAATTTTTTGCGTATTTCATTTTTCTACCTCCGGAGCTTTGCGCTCCCAGACAACCATGTTGCAGAATTGATATAATAAATATAGCCGAAACACCCTGCAACAGCCTGCAACACTAACAGAACAAGCTATTTTTCCTCTTCTTCAGATTCCTTCTTCGTTATCAATTCAATCTTGTTGGTTGCTCCATATGGAATCTTCTTGAGTAAGCCCCTCTGTTCCATGTTCCTGATTGTCCTACTCAATCTAGATTTTGTGAATCCCAGCGCAATCTGTAATTCCTTCTGCCACATGATATTATCATCCGCTTTCAGCAAAACATCTACAACAGCCTGTTCTGGCTCAAGCAAGTGAGAGAATAGTTTCTTCTTTATTGGAAGAACCTTATGATATCGTATATAGAAATAGAATCCGCCTGCAAAGATCAAGGTGATCAGAGTTATCAGGATGAGATTCCACTGGACACCGCCAGTGTCTTCATACACAACGAACATTGTAAAGATTTCATCGGGCTTCATATCTTGTTCAATCCACTTAACCGTGATCTGTCTTCCCCCGGTCTCAACAGATACAGGACTCGGACTCACTGGCGGACTAGAGGCACTCAGTGGCCTTGCTAAGAGCGCCGTCTCTGGTAAGATCAGATCCAAAGATAGTTCATCTGTATATTGAGCTGTCCGCAATGAGCCTACAAAGTAGGAATGTTTCCCTTCTTCCAAGAAAGAACCAGTTAGGTAGGAAACTTCAATTTCTTGAGAATCGGGAGATAACGGAATCAGAACTTCTTTATCATCATCTGTCCTAGACAGATTAAATTCGGCAGGCTCATCATCGACTGCGACATCAAAATTATACGCATCATCTGGAACAAACAATTCTATCGAAGACTCATTTGAGGTTGTCAGCAAATGCCGCACACCTACAACATCATTGATAGTATATGTGACATCATGCGTCTCTATACCTAAAACAGCAGGCACAAGCATCACAAAAATCCATAAGTAGATAAGTCTATTCATATGACTATTGATTGATGGTGATATATAAATAACTTGTTAAACGCATTCCATAAATTTTCAACGCAGAAAGAATGGAACCTAACAATCCTACAACTCAAGTTGCGCAAATCAATCCATATTATAAAAAAAGAAATCAAATCTTTTTGATTACTTTGGCTTCTTTACCAATCCACACGGTTCTGGAGGTCATTTTCCATTATCTTCATCCAGTCACCGGATTCTGCTGGAAATTCTTCTCCATCACAAAACAGTGGATTCGTTTCAGCTCTCTCACATGCATCCTCTATGGGACCGATAGATTATCCATTTTCATCTATAGGGACATCATCCTCTCCATTGCCCTGGGCAACAACAAAACTAATAGAGAATGCAAACATCACCATTGCCGTCAATATTGCAAGACTTTTCATCATACCTCCTTGATATGCTGAAGATTTGATTTTCAAAAATTTTTTTTGAAGAATGAACGATAAAAGATCTATTATGGACTCTATTCAAATGCTATGATAAAAAAATTTCCACTATGTTTTTATAATATGAATCCCTTGTCTCTATATGCCAACAGAGGGTATTGATCTCCTGACTCAGGACGAAATGAGAAATATTGAGCACAAGAAAGATGAGCTTATGGGTCATATCAATAGTTTGTATGATGAACTGAAATCTTCTATATCCCAAAGACAATATGATTCACTAGATACAACACTTAAAGAGATATATAGAACATATGAGATGCTAGGTGATTATATCTCAACCTGGCAAAGGATCATTGACAGAGTCAAGCCAAAAGCACCACACCGTCCTGGTTTCGGTTTTCCAGGACCGGAGCACCAGACAGAAGGATGGGCGCCGTCCTCAGAATATAAAAAGTGATTTACTCTTTTAGTCTCTAAGATCAAATCATACACAAAAGAGATCACTCGAAAGATAAGATTAGCAGAAAAAAGATTCAATCAGCAATCCAGAAATCTAAAAATAATCCATTTCAACAAGTCCCACTACATATTCCTTATAATATATAATCAGACACACCATATAGGAACACAACACAAATGGTTAATTGTGTGTGAAAACAAATTAGAATTTGTTTTGTCTCTTTGAAAGACACAGGAAAGATATGGTTCGGTTTATCTAAGATTGAGACACCTTGATTAGAGCTCTTGGAAAGATAGACTCTCAAATCAAAAGATTTAAATCCAATAAAAAAGTGTATAATATAATGCCAGATGAAACCTCCAGTGAGAGAACTAAAAATAATCAAGTAATGTCTCCACAGCCAAACACACCAAACCGAAACACAAGTGGTTTGGCAATCGCTGCAATCATATGCGCTTTTCTTCTCCCGCCTATTGGTCTGATTCTTGGTATTGTCGCACTTGTGAAGATAAAGAAACATCAGTCTCAAGGTGGAAAAACTCTGGCGATTGTTGCCATCCTTCTTTCAGTGCTCAACACGTTAATAATATTCCCCATCGTCCTCGGTGCTGTGATGATGAATGTTAGCAGATTGTATGTTGAAGATGCAGCTACAGATGTAAGTCGTACTTCTGATACAAGTACTGAGTGTCCGAAAGGTGTAAGTATAGATGTAGTAGAGGTGGATGGCACCCCTGAATTATGTTATGATGAAGATGAGGGCTTAGTTGATGTAGCATTGCAGAATAGGGGGAATGTGAACATTGCAGGATTTTTTTTCGATATCCATGGTAGCCTCAATTGAATCTTTTGATTTTAATGAGACTCTTTCAAGGAGTGGCATAGAACGGTTCAGTCTGGATTTTGATACAGATGAACATGGTTCCATAGAATCAATCAAGGTTATACCTAAAGCAACCGTGGTAGGTTCTGATGTTCCTGCACAATGCTCAGACAAAG
>JBKGYM010000057.1:0-7053 GCA_046546115.1 Candidatus Woesearchaeota archaeon | reverse complement strand
AAGTGAAACCCACACACTTTACGAGATTTATGATTAAATCTCATTCCATTCCCACACATTCATAGTGGACAAGTTTATGCCTGCAGCACATTTGCTGACTTGAGAGCACCACAACATTTAAATATCACAATGGATATACTTTTGAAAAATTCTTTAAGATTCTCAGCTAATGAGGGTGAAGGTGTTTTATTCATGAGCGGACAAACCCAAGAAACTCAACAAATCAAGACAGGTACAACAACGTTAGGGATTGTGTGCAAGGACGGTGTTGTTCTCGCAGCAGACAAGAGGGCTACAGCAGGCAACTTTATCGCTAACAAGAATACTGAGAAAGTGTTTCCGGTTTCAGACAATATAGCGATAACTATTGCAGGACTTGTCTCTGACGCGCAGATGCTGTCAAAGATATTCAGAGCAGAACTGAAGCTTAAGACACTGAGATCTGGCGAAAGGATGAATGTGAAGGCAGCAGCAAATCTATTGGCAGGCATGGCATATGAGAACATAAGAAAGATGACCATGGTTCCTGGTGTTGTTGGGTTCTTGCTTGCCGGACAGGATAATACTGGAAACTATCTCTATGAGATTGGGGTGGATGGAAGTATATTCGAACAGAAGTCCTTTGTTGCGGACGGTTCAGGAAGCGTATTCGCGTATGGTGTCCTTGAAAGCTCCTATAAGCAGGAGATGGATGTCCAGGAAGGCATCGAACTCGCAAGAAAAGCAGTAAGGACTGCCATGTCAAGAGACTCGGCTTCTGGTGATGGTTATGATATTTACAAGGTTACCAAAGACGGTCTATCCAATGTCGAGACAGTAAAGCTTTCCTATAAGGAATAGATGGATCAAAGCATTGATTATTTTTTTGGACAGGCCGGAAGGCCTTAAATTTTAGATTATATTCTGACAGAGGTATGTGTAGAAATGGTGAATGTATCGAGTAATATCCTTAAGGAGATCCTTAAGATAGTGGATGAATCAGGCGACAGGATCAGTGAAGCAGGTTTTGAAGGCGCAAATATTGTCCTTTATACGAAAGACGAGAAATTCTTTGTGGATGATGGTGGAATCGTCAAGAAAGCTGTCCACGAATTCAAGAAGAGGGTTGAGTTGCGGCCGGATCCCAGCATATGCCTGAAACAGGATAAGGCTGAAGACATAATAAGGAATCTGATCTCCGAAGAGACTGAAGTGGAGGATATCATCTTTGATCCACAGAGATCGACAGTCATTATCGAGACAGAGAAGCCAGGTATGGCAATAGGAAAACAGGGCCAGACACTAAAAGATATCAAAGAACAGACACTCTGGGTCCCTGTGATACGTCGTAAGCCTTCTATCAAATCCAAGCTCATCCAAGATATAAGAAGTGTACTTTACCAGAACAATGATTTCAGGAAAAAGTTTCTCAATCAGACAGGGCACAGGGTATATGACGGATGGATACGTGGAAGAAAATCTGAGTGGGTCAGACTGACTTTCCTTGGTGGGGGAAGACAAGTCGGAAGATCAGCGATACTGCTCCAGACACCAGAATCAAGAGTCCTTTTAGATTGTGGGATTGATCCTGCGCATGATATCAGCCAGACTGATGCCTTTCCATATCTAGAATCACCAGATTTCAAGATTGATGAGCTGGATGCTGTAATCGTATCTCATGCACACCTTGATCACAGCGGTCTGATCCCATTGCTGGTGAAATTCGGCTATAAAGGACCTTTCTATTGTACAGAGCCCACAAGAGATATTATGTCTCTCCTCCAGCTCGATATGATAAAAATCATCAGATCTGATGGTAAGGAACCTATATACAGCAGTGACGATGTCAAAGAGACTGTGAAGCAGACAATAACCCTCGGGTATGAAGAAGTGACTGATATCACCCCAGATGTAAGGATCACATTGTATAACTCTGGCCATATCATAGGGGGGGCACAGGTCCATATGCATATAGGAAACGGGTTGCATAATCTTCTTTATACTGGTGATATCAAATTCGCCAGGACCGCATTACTTGATTCAGCTTCGACATCATTCCCGCGCCTGGAGACTGCGATCATGGAAAGCACGTATGGCGCAAAAGACAATTTTCAGCCAAGCAGACAGGAGTGTGAGAAGGAACTTGGCGATATCATCAAATCCACACTTAAGAGAGGCGGTAAGACCTTAGTGCCTGTCCTGGGTGTTGGTCGTGCACAAGAGGTCATGCTGATTATTGAGTCGTTGATCAGGGAAGGATATCTTGACAAGATTCCCGTCTATGTCGATGGCATGGTGTGGGATGTGACTGCCATACATACAGCATATCCGGAATTCCTTAATCCTGTTGTAAGAAAGCAGATCTTCCACAAGAATGAGAATCCTTTCCTCTCCGACACTTTCAAGAAAGTAGGCTCTGCTAAGGAAAGGCAGTATATCATAGAAGAGGAAGGACCTTGTGTTGTCCTGGCGACATCGGGAATGCTTGTTGGAGGTTCCTCTGTGCAATACTTCAAAGCATTCTGTGACAATCCAAAGAATTCCATCGTCTTTGTCTGTTATCAGGCAGAAGGCAGTCTTGGCCGCAAGATCCAAAGAGGAGAGAAGGAGATAAATCATGTCAATGCAGGAAAGACTGAGTTGATGCTGGTCAAGCTTGACATACATACAATAGAAGGACTTTCGGGGCATGCTGACAGGAGAGAACTCATGAACTTCCTGAAGCGTGCGAGCCCAAGACCGAAACGTGTGATTGTCAATCACGGTGAGAGCTCAAGATGCCTTGACCTGGCAAGTTCAATCCATAAGCAGTATAAGATCGAGACAAACTCTCCAAGGAATCTTGAGTCGATAAGAATTGTGTAAATCTGTAGATCCAACGTAATCAAAGGTTCTCATACACGTTCCTGTAGGCCAGATGGAAATATTCTATCATGGCTTCAATATCCTTTTGGGAGCTCTTCGTCGGGTCACCATTCATGAAAATCTGCATATTACACACATATTTAGACGAAGAGGCCACAATCAACTCTTTGTTCAATTCTGTTGCAGATTCCAGGACAATCTCTGCCAACTCTTCAGCTTCTATGGCCTCATTCGGATGTAGAAGATATGCGGGAAAAGTGACATCATCACCAAATCTGGCAAACTGGGGCTGCAATATGTGATCTTCACCAAGATATATGCCATTATTATCTATTGTCACCTTAGATCCTAAGCCAGACGGCATCATCCCTTTTATCTTATCGTACAGAAGTGAGTCAATGAATCCTTTATTCTCATGGTATACGAGTCCCTCGGTCTCAAAAAAGAAGATATATGTGCCATCAGTACCTTCAAGAAAATTATCAAGGTCCATCCTAATTATGGTTTTTTCAATTTTTATAAAACTTCTCATGTTTTCCTGAGCATGGATATGAAAAAACCTTGTGTGTTATCTATATCAGGCCAGAACCTTCTCCTTTCTACTTCTTCTAATCCTAGTTTAGATACTGCCCAATCAGCCACCTCTTCATTCTCTTCTGGTTCCATAGAGCATGTGGAATATAGGATGATGCCACCTTGCTTGACAACCTTGACAGCAGCTTCCAGAAGTTCTCTCTGGGTCCTTGAGTTTGTGCGTATGCTTGTCAGATCACGTTTACTGAACCAATCCTTGTCTGTGACGAAATTGCCTGAACAGGGAGCATCTAATAATATCTTGTCGAAAGTCTTACCCAGAGAAGCGCAATCCCTGGCATCCATATTATAGACAATCGTATTACTCACACCCATGCGTTCAAGATTGTTCTTAAGGCTTGGTATCCGATGCCGTTTCTTCTCAAGTGCTATGATTACCCCTTCATTCTTCATAAGTTGTGCAATATGGGTTGTCTTGGATCCGGGTGCAGAACACATGTCAAGGACTAACTCGCCTGGAGAAGGGTCAAGATACTCTGAGGCCATCTGGCTGGCCGTCTCCTGGAGATAATAATAACCCATGAGATATTCAGGTGTGGCTCCAAGAGAGAAACTTGATGAATAATTATAACCATCAGAAAGCGCATCAATCTTTTCGAGCCTGACATTCTCTTTCTTCATCCGGGGTAAGAGTGCCTTATGTGAAATCTTTAAGGTGTTCACACGAAGTGAAGGCCTTAAGTCTATATTCTCCTCCGAGAAATCCGGCCTGAGTCTCTTGTATCGTTCAATAAAAAATTCTTTCATGTAGGAGAATAACAACACAGGATTAAAAAAGTTGCTGGTTCATCAGCCGATAGAACACGATGTAGGCATTACCTTTTCTTAGATTTAGCCTTCTTGGCCCCTTCCTTATGATTCTTCTTATATATGTCAATCTTCTCTCTGAGTATCTCGAATTTCTGCTCATATCTGCCTAGTTCTTTCAGGATGTCCTTGTTTTCCTTTCTGAGAGAAGAAATCTCGTCCTGCGCATTCTTGAGTTTTTTCGATAGAGCAGCATTCTCCATGGCTGAAAGCCTCTCATCATGCTTCCTGATCCGATCCATTACCTCTTGTAGCTCCTTTGATAACTGGCTTGCTCTAGCATTTGCAGTCGCCGCTTCTCTGGAAAATTCATCAACTTTGCCGTCAGTTCCAGAAATATGCTTCCAGAGCTTGTCAATCTTGCCGGTGAAATCCTCATTCCTTGAATTTATCTCCTTAGAATATTTCAACAGTTCATCAAATTTTTCATTAGCTGATCTCATCTCCTCCTTCGCTTCCGAGAACCACTTGAGAAGTTCTTCCTCTCTCTTACGGAATGGCTCCAGGTCCTTCTTCACACCCTCGATGAAAGACTCATTCTTCTCTTGCGCGTTGAGAATCTTCTCATTGGACTTATGTAGTGACTCAAGCTCTTTCTTCAATCTCTTATTCTGCCTCAGCAATTCCTCATTGGCCTGCCTATACTGGTCAATAGTCTTGTGGGATCTCTTGTTCTCTTTCCTGAGGTCGCTGATCGTACTCTTCATGTCCTTTAGGTCATCATTGACTTCTGAGGATAATTTCTGTACTGAAGCTTTGGTATTCTCATCAATCTTCCTTACCTTAGAGTCTATCTTCTCAAAATATTTCTTTGCCTGACTCGGGGTGACTTCATCTGGTACTTTTGGCATGCTACTCTTTTTTGCCTTCTTAGAAGTTTTCTGTGGACCTGTACCAGATCTTTTTCTCATCTCACCAGCGCTCCCATAACCGAATGAACTACCATCACCAAAGACCAGGCCCCTCTCATATCCAGGAGGCAGTTCCGCTTCAGAAGTCTCATGCAGATGCGCATTATATGGGACCAGATCATCTTCACTCTCAAAATCTTCAGGGTCATCTCCTGATTGTGAAGAAAAACGGGGTGGCGGTGGGACACCCATTTCGTCAAGGGTTTTGTCTTTGGGCTCCCCATGCCTGGAAGACTCCTTGTGTGTGTCTAGAACCTGTGTGGTCTCAGAAGGTCCTTGGTTCAAATCGCGCGTAGATTTGTGTTTGTCACGGTTCTTTCTTCCAAACAGCACTTATTCACCACCCCGATGCGTTGGCTGTATAGTATCCGTTCTTTTTGGCATTTAAATAATTTTGTAACTATGTCGCAAGAACAAAAATAACCAAAGCCTGAGAAATACAACTTGCATTCATCTGACTTCCATCACCTTTCCGTCAACGGAAACCATGCTCCCAGGAAACAACTTTCGTTTATTCCGTGTCTCGATGACACCATCAACATAGACCTTCCCTGACCTGATAAGATTCTTTGCCTGACCCCCGGTTGATGCAAGTCCCTGAGCCTTGATGAATGCGTTCAGCTCAATCCAGTCCGAGTGTGTATTGTCTTCCATCTTCCTCATATTCCCTGATGATAGGCCATCCTGGAAGGCCTCCTTGTGTCTCTTCGTACGGCTTGTACCTGTCGACAATCCTGATCTCAGAATCTCGTGATAATGGACACTCTGTCCAAGGATACGATTTGAGAGCTTAAACAATACACCCTTAGGATCCCTGTCGGGGCATAGGAAAAGGTCATGCTTCCGTATCTTATTGACGAACCCGATGCTGCTTTCCATGAAAGAGCTTGGCTTGTACCTCACGAGAACAGCATCATCCTCGCGTACATCCTTAAGGGTCTCATATACCTTGTCATCGATAGTGCGCCTATCTATGCGTTCATACGGCTCCATGCCAGATAGCATCACTCCAGATTATAAAAACCTGTTGTGTCTGCATAAATCTTCTCACTCTCTTGAGACTTAGCACTAAATTTTATAAATAGGACCCCGCAATCACAGCATATGTGTGGTATCATAGGAGTATTCGGAAGCGAAGACGCTGGCAATGATGTACTTGAAGGTATGAAGCTGATGCAGAGCAGAGGAGAAGATGGTTTCGGAATCACCACAGAAAAGGACACGCACCATGCGAAAAAGATTGATGGCCTGGGAGATCAGGATATTTCAGGCAAGAATGCCATGGGGCATAATCTGCACTCGATAGTAGGAGATATTCTTCAACCTTTAGAAGGAGAACGGGGCTCACTAGTGATCAATTGCGAGATATATAACTGGAAAGAGCTTGATAAAGAATATGACTACAGATCAGCTAACGATTCAGAACTAGTCCTGAAGCTTATCGAGGATAACATAGAAAGCCTAGAGAGCATCAAAGATGCCCTTGAAAAGCTGGATGGTGTCTACTCCTTTGCGTATTGGGATAAGAAAGAAGGTAATGTATTCCTCGCCAGGGACATCCTTGGCGTAAAACCGTTGTGGTTCACCACAGGGGATGGACTCGCTTTCGCATCAGAGCGGAAAGCTCTTTATAACTCCTCAAGAAGGAAGGTTGTTGAACTGAATCCTAGGAAGATAATGGTCTACGACATCAAGGATAATACGACAGATAGGATAGAGAGGCCTTTCTTCACCATAAGAAGCATTGAAGACTCGAAATCCATACATGAGAAGACGAAGGACCTTCTGTACAATGCGATACGGAAACGGATTCCCGAAAGAAAAGTGGGCGTGCTCTTCTCCGGAGGAATAGATTCAGTCTTTATCGCATATGTCCTCAAAGAGATGGGTATAGATT
>JBKGYM010000056.1:0-7151 GCA_046546115.1 Candidatus Woesearchaeota archaeon | reverse complement strand
TTTGCGGGAGTCGTTTTGGGCAAGATGTCGGAAGGTGACTATAAGTCAGGCCTTCGTCATTCTTTTCTCATGATGTTCATCTCAATCTTTGTGTTGAGCGTCGCAAATTCTATTCTTGCAGGATCCATGTGAGATGATCTGCGGATCATCTATGCTCCTATATTCTATTTTTTTATTTTTCATAGATAAAATTAAAAACATCCAATACAGGCTAGTCTGTATGAAGGTAGAATTATATTTCAATCAGTCTCTCGATAAGAATGCTTCAATGTACTATGAGAGAGCAAAGAAGGCAAAAGGTAAACTTGAGGGTATAAGAAAGGCAATCAGCACTGCTGAAAAGTCACTGGAACAAGAGCAGCAGAAGCAGGCAAAGGATGTTGAGCAAGATAAATCTGAAAAGAATCCACCACGGAAGAAGGAGTGGTACGAGAAATTTCATTGGTTCTTCACTTCAGAGGGTAAGTTAGTTATAGGTGGGCGTGATGCCACAACCAATGAAGCAGTCATAAAGAAGCATACAGACAAGGAAGATCTTGTCTTCCATACTGATATGGCAGGTAGTCCCTTCGTGGTCATCAAGAGTGAGGGCAAAGAGATAACTGAGTTAGAGAAGCAAGAGGCTGCAGAATTCCTAGCTTGTTATAGCAAGGCATGGAAAGCTGGTATAAGCTCTGTAGAGGTGTTCTATGTACTGCCAGAACAGGTGACGAAAGAGGCACAATCTGGTGAGTTCTTGTCAAAAGGATCATTCATGATCAAAGGGAAGACTAATTATATCAATGCCGTACTCAGGCTTTGTATTTCTGTCATCGATGATGTCGTATATTATGGACCGCTCAGCGCACTAAGGTCACTTCTACAGACTAGATTCCCGGAGAAAGAGAAAAAGGATCTTGATAGATATATAGTGAATATCGTCCAAGGCTCCGAGAAGACTTCACAGGTCGCCAAAGCTATCAAGAGAAAGCTTGGTGGTGATCTTGATGAGCTGATAAGAGCTTTGCCTCCGGGTGGATGTAAAATAGGCAAATGATATCAATCATCTCCTGTAGAGTACCAGAGAACCTCCCACTTGCAGAACTACCTTGGACTTAGTTCTTGAAGCGATCTCTTCGCTAATTGTTCTTCTATCATAATTCTCTCTGAAAGATCCTAAAAGTTTTATCTTTATCATGGATCTCTTTTTCAATTGGATATTGACTTCATCGATGACTCCTTCTGTGATTCCTTTCTTTCCTAACCTAAGAATTGGCATAAGCGTCTTCGCAACTTCCTTTAATTCTTTCATGCTCATACTCCTGTATTTATTCTTCATATTATGATCTTTTTCTTTCATCGGTATCCTTGAAAACTCTATACTTAATAAAAAAGTTTCTTATGGATAGTAAACAAAACACTTATAAAATAAGTTAGGCTGGGTAGGTTATAACCTGGTGATATGAATGAAAATAATATTTTTCGAATGTAGCCCTCTGGAGCAGCAATATATCAAGAGTAATCTCAAAGGCCATACCTTGAAATTCGTTGATGAGCCACTCGACGAGAACAATGTGAAGACAGCAAAAAGTTATGATGTCTTATCAGTATTCATATATTCAAAACTCACAGCGCAGATGCTTTCTGAACTTCCCAAACTAAAACTCGTGTCTTCACGTTCTACAGGTTATGACCATATAGATGTCAAGGTTTGCAGAAAGAGAAAGATACCTGTAACAAATGTTCCCACATATGGTGAAAATACCGTCGCGGAACATGCTTTCGCGCTTCTCATGTCAATCTCGAGAAACATACACAAATCTCATATCAGGACCTTCAAGCACGATTATTCGAATGAAGGGCTGATCGGTTGTGATCTTAAAGGGAAGACCATAGGTATAATTGGTGGAGGTCATATCGGTATGCATGTGGCAAATATCGCGAGAGGGTTCTCGATGAATATACTGGTGTATGATATCAATCAGAATAATTTCCTTTCAGAACTCATCGGTTTCCAGTATGTGGATCTGGAAAGGTTATTGAAGACCTCTGATGTGATCACCATCCATACTCCATACAATAAGCACACTCATCACATGATAAATATGGACAATATAAAGAAGATAAAGAAGGGTGCCGTCTTCATTAACACTTCTCGCGGTGGCATCATAGATACAGAAGCTCTGCTTTATGCTCTTGACAAAGGGATAATCTCTAATGCGGGTCTTGATGTGATAGAGGATGAGAATATACTTTTCGGAAAAGCTGATGAGACGAAAGGCCATAATCTGTCAGATGGTAATGTACTCAAGATCCTGGAAAGAAATCAGAAAGTCATAGACAGGGATAATGTCGTATTCACTCCTCATAATGCATTCAATAGCAAAGAGGCTCTTTATAGGATACTTGATAAGACAATAGATAATATCCAGAAAGGCAAAGACTCTGAATGTGTCATCAATTGAACATTCATTTTCTCAGTTAATTTTATAAAAGATATACCATATTTCGCTGAAGTGATTGATGATGAAGAATGTGGAAGAAGCTCTCAAAAAAAGGCCAATAATGATCGCTGGTCCTTGTTCTGTGGAATCAGAAGAACAGATAGACAAGACAGCGAAGTTTGTTGCAAGCAAAGGATTGAAGTTTCTTAGGGGTGGTGCATATAAGCCACGTACCAGTCCGGATTCTTTCCAAGGCCTTGGTAAAAAAGGTGCAGAGATGCTGAAAAGAGCGGCTGAGCGTCATGGGCTTTATACTGTCTCTGAGGTGATGACTGATGAGGATCTGAAGGAAAGCTATGATTATATTGATATTGTGCAGATAGGGTCCCGCAGTATGGCATCTTATGGATTGATCAAACAGATTGCAGAGTTAACCAAGGATGATAGGAAACCAGTCCTGCTGAAACGGCATTTTGGTGCGACAATCACTGAATTGCTCAAGGCTGCTGATTATCTATCTTATTATGGAAATGATAATATCTTTTTCTGTCTCAGAGGTATAAGGACTTTTGAGCAGATTGACTCATGTTTCCGATTCACCCCAGATATAAGTGGAATAATCGAGCTTAAGGATAAGACTGAAAAGCCAATCATTTTTGACCCTTCGCATTCTGCAGGCCTAAGAAGGTATGTAGGTAAAATATCTGAGACAGCACTCTGTGCGGGAGCGGATGGGTTGATCATCGAGATCCATCCTGAACCTGATAATGCTCTATCGGATAAGGATCAAGCGTTGTTCTTTGATGATTTCAGTGAGCTTCTTGAAGATATCGGCTTCAATCAGGATTAGCTTTTTAAACAATTGCTTATTATTCAGGAGCATGAAGCAAGATATGAGACTCCCTTTTGAGAAGGGTGAACGTAGTATCATAAGGAAACGTGATTTTAAATCGGATTCTAATTATGGTTGTGACCCATTCAGAAGGCCTGTTGAGGAGCTCCTGAAGTATGGTGTGGTGAATATCGATAAACCAAAAGGGCCTACAAGTCATCAAGTCTCTGCTTATGTCCAGCAGATATTAGGTTTAACCAAGGCAGGACATTCAGGGACACTTGATCCTTCTGTTACTGGTTGTCTTCCTGTCGCCTTAGGGCGCGCCACAAGGATTGTACAGACATTGCTCACTGCTGGCAAAGAATATGTAGCTATAATGCATGTTCACAAGCCTATTGAGGATTATATGGTGTACCAGGTTGCAGAGAAGTTCACTGGCAAGATACGCCAGATGCCACCAATCAAATCAGCAGTGAAACGACAATATAGGGAGCGTACAGTCTATTATCTGAAGATACATGAGATCAAGGATCAGGATGTGTTGTTCAGGGTTGGTTGTGAAGCAGGCACGTACATCAGAAAACTCATCCATGATATGGGTAAAGAGCTTGGTGGTGGCGCGCATATGGCAGAGTTACGAAGGACAAAAGCTGGTCCTTTCACGGAGGATGAGAATCTATGTTCTCTGCAGGATCTGGCAGATGCATTCTATTATTGGGCTGAGGAGAAAAATGATGCTCCTATACGGAGGTTAGTGAGGCCAATGGAGCTTGCAGTCTCACATCTCCCAAAAATCTGGATAACAGATAGCACTATTGATGCTATCTGTCACGGCGCGGATCTCGCGGCTCCCGGCATCGCTGAACTGCACTCAGGTATCGAGCCCGACCAACTTGTCGCTCTTATGAGTATGAAAGGAGAGCTTGTTGCATACGGCAGGGCAAGCTGTAATGGTGACAAGATGCTTGATCCTAAAGGCATCGTTGTTAAGACCATGAAAGTGTTCATGGAACCAGGAGTATACCCTAAGTTTGAGAAAACTTGATCAGATCAACTGAATTTTGCGGTTCACACACCCCATACCGGATTCTCTTTCCTCTTTATATGAGCAAGCTCTTTCATCGTCTCTATCTCCGGAGCTTTCAGAAGATGCTTCTTATCTTTCAATCTCCTGAATTGGTCTTCCGGTATGTCCGCATAGAAAACTTCTTCTTCATTGATCTGCCTTCCTACTGCTGCTCCATGTATTGCCACGGCAACTTGTTTTCCAGCTTCAGCTCTCTTCACAGATTCCTTCTCAAGCTGGATGCTCTTGACAGTGCCTATGACCATATCTTTGCTGTTCACTATAGGCATACCTGTCTTGATCACTCCCGCGAGGATATCAGCCCCTATTATTGCAGGATTGGATTGTCTGAAAGTGTGATTCAGCATATATTCGAATTTACATGGTCTGATCATGCTTTCGAGTTCTTTCTCTTCCTCTCTCTTTTTAGAATCGTCTCTCCACGCCTGATAATCTTCAATGATCTTGTATATTATTGAGCTTGTTATGATATTGACATTAAGTGGTACAGGTAACTTGGGTTCTGGGATATTGAAGCCCAGGATGGCAGCGGTCACCGGATCACGTTCATAATTGCCCTCTGCTTCAACAAGGTCTGATTTGTTTATCTCGCCTATGCTTGCTTTTCTTATGTTTATTCCTGTATCAGTCAGTATCTTGACCATGGCTTCAAGACTTCCAAGCGTATCTGCTTTCACAATGACTCCATTAGACTGTGTCTCTATAGTGATGTCATCTATCTCTTTCATCATGTCTTGTTTCTCATTCTCTACCTCTTGTGGATTGCATACTCTTATGGGCATCCCTGATATGGCGTTATCCAGATTCGGTGCACAAATCTTCACGCCTGTCGCAGCATATACCGATTTTACATTCTTGAATTTGCTTTTCTTATCGCGCATTTCTGATAGTGGGTCTGGGAGTAAGAGGGCTCTTATCTTCGTGGAGAATGGTTTCTCTGTATGGCCAATCACTAATGTGTCATTGACCTTCAGATTACCGTCGTAAAGTATGACATCGATGGTGGTCCCTAATCCTTTATCCTCTTTGACTTCGAGTATAGTGCCCTTTCCTTTCCCTTTAACATCAAAGCTGAGTCCTCTATTAAGATATTTTTGTGCCAGGCCCGCTACAAGCATGAGCACACTCGATAGTCCTTCTCCGGTCAAGGCAGAACATGGTATCATAGCAATCTGTTTTGTATAATCAGACACCCTGTCAAACCTATCGGAGTTGATATCAAATTTCTCATTCAATTCCCCAACAATCTCGTAAAGCTTCTTATCAAGGACTTCTCTTGTCTTATCTGACTGCTGTCCTACACTTTTCTGTATAGAAATGTCAAGATCCGTTCTCCATCCTGGAAGCTTATCCACCTTGTTAAGAGCGATTATGAATGGTGTCTTGTAAGTCTTCAGGATCTCGATCGCTTCCAGTGTCTGTGGCTTAACGCCATCATTCACGTCTATTACGACAACAGCGATGTCTGCTAGGTTGCCTCCTCTTTTCCTCAGGGTGGTGAAAGCTTCATGCCCCGGAGTATCTATGAAAAGCAGGCCCGGTATCGTGAACTCCAGATTCAATGCCTTCAATTGATTTCCACATTTCTCTTTTATCATCTCTATAGGCACGATACTGGCACCTATTGCTTGTGTGATCGCTCCAGCTTCACCTTTTACGATATCACTACCTCTTATATAATCTAGGATAGAAGATTTTCCATGATCTACATGTCCTACAACAGTGCATATCGGCGATCTGATCATAGTACACAAGAATTATAATCTTGTTTTAAAACTTTTGCTGTCTTTCAGGTGCATATACATTCTAAAACCTTTTATATATGTGCATCTATATATCTGATGTGAAATATACATGAATGAGAAGTTGGTTGGTACTCATGAGGAGGCAGCAAGACTCCTCTGTGAAATCAAGAATGAATTCAGGAATCTGCTCTTGTCTTCCGGAAAAATATCTGAGAAAGATGCAAGAAAATTTGTTAAGTCCAGGTTCAGGAGATACAATCTGAGAACAGACAAGGATTCTCCTATCATAGCCTTCAGGGAAAATACCTCTTCTGTGCATCATCTCACAGATAATGGTATGATGAGATTAAGACAGGAGAGTCTTATCATGCTGGATATGTGGGCCCACCTTCCTCATGGTGTATATGCTGATATGACCTGGATGTTCTATTATGGGAAAAGGCCTTCGCATATGGTGTTGGATGCCTTTGATGCTATTGTAGGTGCAAGGGACAGTATGATCTCCTTTCTCAGGAATTCACTTCAGGATGGGGTCTTTCCCACTTCAAACCGATGCGATGCAGCTGTCCGAGATCATCTCAATAAGAAAGGATATGGGGCATATTTTCTTCATAGCTCAGGGCATTCCATGACGCAGCGGCTTGTCCATGGTTTGAAAAGCAATAAAGGCCTCTCTCCACGAAACCCTTCAAGGATACGTAAGATGCTGCCTTACACAATAGAGCCAGGGTTATATTTTGCGCATCTTGATGAGCCGTTTGGTGTACGGACTGAGATGGATTTCTATATAGGCTTGGGAAATAAAGTTGTGCTGACTACAGAGCAGCAGAAAGGATTGGATTTTATCTTGCCTAAGGGACAGCGAAGGCTTGACCGCTTTAGCCCATGAGCTAAGGATTTCTTACCTAAATAATTTAAATCATTATCTATTCATGTCTAATATGAAGCCTGAGTTATTAGCCCCTGCGGGGGATTGGGAGATGCTGAGAGCTGCAATCAATGCTGGTGCTGATGCTGTCTATCTTGGTATACGTGGTCTCAATATGCGTGCAAATTCGAGA
>JBKGYM010000055.1:0-7210 GCA_046546115.1 Candidatus Woesearchaeota archaeon | reverse complement strand
CAATTGATTTCCATTCTGGTGTTCCGGTGACAAGACAGAATGTCCAAGAAGAGACAGTCTATTACATCATACAGACAGAGTCGGGTGAAGAGGAGGATTTCTTGGCGTCTGATTTCGAAGAAGTCTGAGCGTTGCAGAAGATGAGTCTTCGCTGTTCAGGAATCTACCTGGGAAGTAGTTTCCTGTGATTCTCTACCTGAACAAGAGCTCCTTCTGGGGCTCTTTTTCTTTCAGGGTATAGCTCAGTTGGTAGAGCACTCCATGGACATGGAGAGGTCGGTGGTTCGATTCCTTCTATCCTGAATACCTGTCGTTGACAGGTGAGATTCTTATCTGAGGAGGTGCTTTATGCGACTATCAAAAGCACTGTTTTCTGTTATGTTTCTGCTTCTTCTAGTCTTCTCTTTGTCTGCAGAAGAGGGATATCAGGAGATTGCAGAGACTCGTTCGGCGATGCTGGAAGGATACGAGGAGGCCGTGGCACTGGCAGAGATGTCAGAGGAAGCTTATCAGGCGGCCGCTGAAGCCCGTGAGGAAACTGCAATGCATGCAGACCTGTTCATTGAGGCAATCGATGCAGGAAAGTATGATAAAGCAGTCGAACACGCCGCACTCTCAGACGAGGCACGGAACAAGGCAATCAGTCTTGAAGATGAGGCTGAGAACCATGCCGTTGCTGCTGAAGAAATGCGTGATGAGATTGTTTCCCTGGCCAGAGAGTATGCAAGCCTGAACCGAGATGCTGCTGCTATCGATCGTCAGGCCGCAGGAGATATCTCTGATATCCTGGAACAATTGCCACAGTCAGAGGAAGAGCCGGAATCGGTTGAGGAATCAGCAGAAGAACCTGTTGAAGAATCTCCTGAGACATCAGAAGAAGATGTGGCGGGAAAGACCGATGAATGGCTGCTCTCAGAAGCTTCAGTCGTCGAAGACGGCATGAGGTACTATGCTACCAGGGAGCAGCTTGAAGAGTATCCGGTAGTCGCCGAACTCGATCCTGATGGACAGTTTGTCCTGTATCAGGAAGACGAGGGTATCAGTGTCGGCGGAAGTTTCATCACTACTGACAACAAGGTTGGTTTCTCCCCGAATGAATTTGAGGGCATTCCTGAAGATTTTGTTAAGGAGTTCTATGTCCTTGTTGATGAGTTCAATGTTGAGCTTCCCGACACCTACTGGTTCGAGGTATCCATGGAAGATGATACTGCTGTGCTAAGCGCGGAAGGCGTCATCGATGGTATGGATTTCTCGGTCAACATGGCCTTCGTCCAGCAATGATCTTGAGGGGGAAAGCACCTTGCTTTCCCCTCTCTTCTTCCTCCTCAGAAGAGATCAAAACAATTAATCAGAAGGAGAGATATGATGAATAAACGCACCCGGATCTTCCTATATACCTGGACATTTTTGTGGTGGTCAGCCATGACTGGTGGCGTGATCTATCTCTTGTGGTTCTCGGAATATGCACTTTACTGATTGTCCATTGGTTCAAGAGCATATCGGGCAGTGTTGAGAGGTCAACAACCAGTTCTGCTGGTAAAGGGGTTCAACTCCCCTCTGCCTGGAATTTGGTCCTTAAGGATCATAAAAATAATTTTTAGGAGGGTATATTATGCCAATGAGAATCAAAGTCAAACCGGAGTCTTTAGCCCGGGTCAACACAATGCGTGTTGATGATCATTTTCTGGCACGGGAATTTGTGAAGCCTGAAAAGACCTATGAAGTCTTAGAGGTAAGGGAAGAACTTCAGATGATGAGGGTCTGGAGCTACAGGTCTGAGATTCCTGTCTTGGTACGTAAGGATGCTTCTACTGTATCTTACTATGTCATCATGACAGAAAAGTCTGAAGAGCATGAGTTCCTGGCAGAGGATTTTGTTATAGTGGGCTAACGCTCACTGTTTCAAATTTAAGATCCAAGTATGTGATCTATAGATCAATAGATCACGATTTTTTGGAGGTGGTTATGGAGACCAGAGCGATCAACTATAAAGGCGGTGATGTCGATGTACGTTTCCCCGGAGTACTTGGTGTTCTCAAACTCCGTCTCAGGGACGGGGTGAGGTATGTCTTCTGGAGAGGCAAAGAAGTACCTTTTCTCAGTGAGAGTGATGGCATACGGATATATCTGCCGAAGTTTGAGGTGAAGACCACTGATGATGATTATGCGTCCAGGATGTTTGTCCATTACTGGTACTATGAATGATCATCAATCTTTTCTTGCTGTGTTAGTCGGATATCGTCATACATGTGATGATTTTTGCATCAGGCAGATATTGAGGAGGAGTAGATATCATGAAAACGTCTAGGGATGAGCGTATCAGATACATACGTGATGTCACGGACGAAGCGAAATCGCTGGGGATGCCAGCCAGTCTCATGAACGAGATCCTGAACAATAATAAGATCTCGTTCCTGGCTGTCGTGAACCGGATGATTCGGAGGAAGCCTAATACGGCAATGTGCTACAAGGTCATCACCCAGGGAAGAAACATGCGTTATGTGGCTTCGATACTTGGAGATTGGGTGTATGAGGTGACACCCAACATCCGCACATTCAAGGAGGCGCTCAAGTATTACATGCGATACAAGGGTGAATTGGAGGTGCGGTACCGTAATAACATGTGGTGATCTCAATGATTGCCTCATCAGATGGAGTAGGAAATTATCAGTAGTTGTCCTTTGATTGATGTTTGGATATTGAAAATTTCTGGATGTTGAAGTGATTGTAGACTACTTGATTTCCTAGTAAAGCATGATTTTTGAAGGAGGGGAAATATGTATAAGGTTGAGAGATTTAAGCTTCTTCGCAGCATGGTAAATCCCATAGAGTTCCATTGGATCCCGTCAGATCTTCGGGCCAGGCTTTATGCTGGAGAGATCGTCTTCTTGGCGGCGGAGGAGTTAAGTGAAGAATACGCTATCGAGCGTGAGGCTCTCTGCAGGTTCTACAGGGAGGAGAAGGGGATGGAACTTTTTTCACTACGTCCGCCTGTAGAACAGACACTCTCTTCTATCTTCTGGTTGCCTTTAGAGCATCTAGAAAAATTATCTTGATCTAAAGGAGGTTATTATTGTATACGCGAAAGAAAATTATCAATGTGTTGGTGGTTGTCTTGTTTGTTTCAGTGCTTGTTCCTGCTTTCACCCAAGAGTCTAGATATATCTCAAGGTTTGAGGCCGCCGAGATGATTGAGGGTGAATGGGAGCAATATGGCTCTCAGGATCTGGACCAGGGTGATTCTCACATCTTTTCTGAACCAACTCTCATCGAATTTTTTCCGGATGGTAGCTATACTGTGGAGACAAGTTCAGGAGATGAACACCAGGGTTCATGGGAAGTCCTGGAGATTGATCATAGGCCCTGGATCAGGATGAGTCTTGAGTCTGTTCAAAAGCACAGGACATCCAAGATAATATTCTCAGGTGGGGATATGAAGCTTCATGATCCCTTCTTCCTCTCGGGCGTGAAAGGTTTTGATACAGAGCTCTTTCGAAGGCCTGACAGGTGATCCAATGTAAGAAACTCTCTCGTCGAGAGAGTCAAAATCTACGATAAGGAGTAATTTATGCCAAAGTTCATCATGCTCAATGACCAATTTATGCAAGAGCGGAAAGACACCATCATGGTGGCTATCCGGACAGGAGTATCCAATGTGCTCGACAACTACAGACAGAATCATCCGGATGTGATTGTCCTGGCATTCAACACACTCACTACGGAAGACATCATAAAGAATGCCTGGGAGGATATGCTGGAGAAAGCAAAGAATCCTACGGAAGTCTCCCGGGATTGGTTCATCCGCCGAGCTGAAGTGGTCGCTTTCTGCATGATTGAAAAGGAATGCAGTGAAGGTAAGAAGAGTGCCATTGAAGGTACTGTATAGTCAAATTTTCAGGAGGTCTGTATGAGTTCGATTGCATCAAAGAACAGAGAGTTTGTGAAAGAGTATCTTTCTATCATCAAGCGTCCTGGACGGTTGGATGAGGCCTCAGAGAAGGTTCTTGAAGAGCTGACAGAAAAGGTGCATACCTTGTATTCATCAAAGGATATCCTGTTGGATGGCCCGGGCGATAGGAGGATTGGATGTGTATTCTCGTCCATGAAATCACGGAATGATCGAGGGCGTACTGGTTCAATCAGTGTATTCTCTGGCCCACCACGAGGAAAACTGCGTCTGCCGCAGAGCAGGGGTGATTCTTCGGACGGATGAGGATTAGCATTGTCAGTCATCGAGGTGTAGCATTCTTTGCAATTCTCTTCTTATCCCGATTAATTCATGAGGGATAATGGCTTCGTGCATATCACATGTGTACGAAAGTGGCGGCTGCTCCCAGCAGTTATAAGTTCTGCTGGGAGCATACTATACCACTTCTGTGGTTATTCTGATAAGGAGTCTTTTATATGGGTGAAATCAAGGAACAAGAGATCGATAAGACATTCGTCTTTGACCTGGAGGAACGTATCTGTATCCCTGAGCTGTCTGCAGTGTTGACTTTTGTGGCAACTGAGGATATCCCAAAGACGGGCTGTAAAATGTATCTGTTCTCCATCGCAATGTGCACCAGCGATGGTGCTGAAGTCCATAGGACAGTGCGCCTGAGAGATAAGCAGGCATTCTATGTCAACGGCCATGAATTTATGCTCAGGGCCTTTCCCAATGCACCGGAAGTCTCAGTCGCATATATGCGATCCTGACACTCCATGGCTTTTCTTTCTATCCTCTGCTTGATTGCAGGGGATTTTTTTTGTTATTTATTTTCTATATAGAAAATAATAGTCCTTCTAATTCTGATAACAATAACTTAGTTGCAGAAAAAAATGTCTATGATGTTCAATGATTTATCTTTCATAAACTTTTTTAAATTTTGGAGGTATCAATCTCAATAAGTGGTGTGAGAGGTGATGTGCTATGGAGACAGAGAAGAGAAATAAGACATATCTGAAATATGATGTGTTGGATGATGCAGAAGAGTTTGACGAACTCGATTTCTATGACTATGAATCAGTCGAGCATTCTCTGGATGATGATGTTGTCAGTCCGGAAGAGGAAGGTTTTATGCTTGGGTATATGGGTGCCTGAGCCCTCTTTTCTATACACCTTATGCGAGGATTCTTTCGCAAAATTTAAAAAAGAAGGATGTGATTTAACATATGTCCGTTTCTACTTTTTTATAGGTAGGAGCACAGTGACACATATATAAAAAAGGAACATAGAGGTGTTTAAGAGATGGATAAGATGTATATGATGATTGCTGTTTTTGCGTTGGGTGTGCTGCTAGTTGGTTGTGCACCAGAAGCACCGACAGATCAAGGTGGGGGATTACCAGATCAACCTGCTGCACCAGATGATGGTGGGGCTGCACCAGATGATGGTGGGGCTGCACCAGATGATGGTGGAGATATGCCAGATGATGGCGGAGATATGCCAGATGATGGCGGTCAACTACCTGATGATGGTGGAATGCAATAAAACACATTGAGCCAATCCGGCTTTTTTATTTTTTTATTTTTCAACTTCTTTCTTTATTCCAGAAAATTTTATATACCTTGATGCACCATACAGTTATGTCAATGATTGGGGTATACTATGGAACATGAAACTGTCTTGATTGTCATTCTTCTATCTGTCTTATTATTGGGATGTTCCAGTAATATAGAGATGTCATATGAGAATGGCTCAAAGGATGGATCCTCAGAGGATGAAACAGCATTTGAGAATGCCTCAGATGATGGAACCAGGAATGCTGAAGAGGATGTGGAACCTGAAATAGAGGCTCTTGATCGTGCTTTGGAAGAATTGGAAGATGAAGAATTTGAGGATCCTGGATTAGAGGTCTTCGGCTGATAATCTATACGCTTCATTCTATCTTTTTCGCTCTACCCTTATTTATGAGGATATTGGCTATCTGTTCCGGTAGATCAGCAGTGTTCCCTTGTGAGAATGGACCGTATGACTCCATCTCTTTTCCGATGAATCTAGGAACATCATCCGTCAATTCTATCCTGACTTTTTTCTCTTCCTTTTCTTTCTCTTGATGCTTGAGTTGCACTTCAGCAGGCATCTTGGGCGCTGCTCCAGAAAGGACCTGGAAGACCACACTCTGCTTGTAATCTTTCAGGACCTCCAACAGGTTGTCAAAGAATCTTTTCTCTTCTTCAAGCATGGCAGATGTGTCTATGAGACCAGAATTTGTCCTTGATTTCATGACGGCAAGGTTCACTATCTTCTGTTCACGCCTCATGTATAGGTCGTTGACAAGCTTCTTTATATTTTCCATCTGCTTGCTGGTGATCTCTTTCTCGGATTTTGAGAAGCCTGTATTATCGTTCTTTGAATGTATTATGCTGCTCTTGTCATTGATATACCCGATGAGATCCGTATAGAAATTCTTATCTAGCTTCTGGAGCTCCTCACTGCCTTTCTCTTTCCTTGAGATATCGAACAGTTTCTCGTACGTTATAGAAATTTCCTCTCCCATATTCCCCCAGACTGTGGATACTCATTTGATATTTAAAGCTAATCGTTGTATTGGATGAGGAAGGAGAGAATTCTGTTTCTCAGGGAGGGGTTATGCGAGAATGTGATCCTCCTTCCTCTTGAAGATGATCCCGGGGGAAAGGTATGGTTGGGTGTTTGGGTTTGTGTGTGTTGGTTTGGCCAAGCTGAGAAAGCGATTGGTCAATGGGCGCGCACCTTACCCCCGAAATACACTACTATGTAGTGATTGTGACTATTTAAATTTTTTGCATTTTATCACTGCTCAATAGTGTAAATCCCATCACAGAAAGAATTATATACAAAATGAATGCATGGTTTTCCATGTCTTTTAGATTATATCGTCATTTCCTGTTTGTATTTTTTCTGGCTCTCTTTTATGTATTGATATTTCCTGGAGATGTCAATGCTGAGGCCACAGAGAGTGATATACTCCATTCTCGTGAAGCAGTCCTTGATCTTACAATGTCTGGTTCTGTAGAGATTATACCTGACGGGACAGACTACGGTATTGATGAATTGACTATCAGGACTCACCTATACCCCCGCGATTCTTTCCATCAGAGTATCCTGGATTTCCGCACTCATCCCGGGGATTATTCGATGGAAGAAGATGCTGTCGTGCTCAATTGGAAAGATCCGGAGACAGGAGTGATAGATTATGAGATTTTTGCGGAGATTGAGACTGATGGAAGACGTTCTGAGGTGAGG
>JBKGYM010000054.1:0-7355 GCA_046546115.1 Candidatus Woesearchaeota archaeon | reverse complement strand
CATCATATCGCCCGAGAGATCCTCTATCCAATAAGTGATGTTAAACTCTCTGGTTGGTTCTGGAAGGATCTCAAAATCAAAGTATATTCTATCATGATGGATGTCCTCCGATACAACAGAGAAGGTGAATCCGTCACAAGTGAAAGATTGTGTCCCTGTCCTCTTCGGTGCAGAGATACATGTTTCATCGGAGAAGATATCATCTTCAGTCATCTCATGCACTCTGTCAAATCTTAGGAGATGAAGCAGACTGATGATCGCATGTGATTCAGCAGATAGTTTCTCAGCAGACTCATTCCTATCCACATTAGAATTATCAGAATGGTTATACCGGAAAGTCGTAAGATATTCAAGGCCACTCAATTCAGAATCATTCTCAATCAACGAGATACTGAAATTATCTTCAATGAAAAAATGGTTATCATCATCTGTGACAGATGTTATCTCTGCATACAGGCTTCTGGTGTCATCAAGGTTCTTGACATAGCTTATATTATATGAAGCATTGTGCGGCTCAGCACTAGATAAAGCAATCACCGGAGTCATCGAAAAAAACAGGAATAACAAGACATGCAACCAAAATTTCAACATTCGACACATAATACACACCTCAAATTCAGATAGATTCAGATTATAGATTCGTTTAAAATGTATTGCGGCCCAAAAGTCAGAAGAATTCCATCATGACTGGAAATCATCCATGTCGAACATATTACCCTTGAGTGGTAAGAAACTTTTAATAAATAAACAGATAGATTCTATTATTATAACCGACTGGGGATGAATTTATGGGTTTTTTAGATTTGCTGTCTGGCAAAAAGAAAAAAGGAAATGAGAACAATCTACCTCCACCCGCTCCGGGGAATAATCCGGCTAATCAAGCAAAGAAAGGTGACGAGGCTAGTTCTAGTAACATTCCGCCCGCACCTCCTGTAGGCCAGAAGCAGGATAAACCTTCAACACAGAACGGTGAACCTAAAGATAATTCAGAAGGCAATCAAGCTGGACAAAATGAACAAAAGAATGGCCAAGGAGAACAACAGAGTGAGCAACCATCCTTCGGAAATCTAGGACAGAATAATCTTCAAGGAAGTCAAGCACCGCCAAAGCCTGCTCCAGGATTCAAAGAAGATTTCCCTAAACTTGATCTTCCTAAGTTTCCAGGCAGCAATACAAACAATAATAATCCTAAAAATACAGAGATACCTGACTTCCCTGGAAATAAGGAAGAAGAAAACAGAAAGGATGCTAATTCACAAGAACCAGAGAAACCACATAATTCAAGTAACCAAAGTGCAGGCAACAGCAGCATCCCTGATGTGAAATCTTCTGAAAGCCAGCCACAGACAGAACAGCAGCCAGGCATCCCCAAGCCTCCGATGCCTCCAGGTTATCAAGGTCAACCTGCACCAGAACAAGGATTGCAGAAACCTAAAGAAGACGAGACAAAACAACAACAATCAATGCAGACACCTCAGAGACAGAGTGTGACAACAGATACTCAATCAGGAGAAGATACTGATCAATCATTCAACAAGTGGCACCCCAGCAAGTATGCCACTGAAGATGAACAAACCTTAGAGAACATGAAGAAGAGGTTGCACAGACCTTCTGGTGAGACTGGGACAGATTCGGCAGAGATAGGGAATGTCGAAGCGAACATGAAAAGGGCCAGGAGAGTGAAAGGGCCTCTATTCATAGAGATCAATGATTATAAGAGAGTGCTCAACACAGTGGATGAGATCAAAAGAGATGTCAATGAGTCTCACGATTTTGTACAAAAGATAGATGAATTCAACAACGGGAAGCATGCTGAGTTTGAGAAATGGAAGAAAGCATTTGAATATATCCATAGTAAACTCGGCTTTGTTGATAAGACGCTTTTCGAAGAGACCAATAAATAATACCCGGGTGACAAAAAATGGCCAAGGAATTACCTGTTTTCATAAAAGTTGAAGATTACAAAGATGTTATAGATGTCATGGAGTTAATAAAGAACAAGATTCTTGAAGCTAATGGCGTCCTCGAAAAGATCAGGAAGCTCAAAGCAGAAGAAGACGCTGAACTTGAATTATGGGACAGCAATCTTGAAGACATAGAGCGAAAGATTTCATATATAGATAAGACACTATTTGAACCGGAGGATATTTGATGCCAGCACCAAAGAATCCAAATACGTTTTTTGTAGGTATAAAGGATACCAAGGATCTGAAGAGAGCCATTCTAGAATCGACCAGAGATAGCGTTGTCTTTCTTCAGAGATATGAGAATTTCACCAAGATAAAGAAAGAGAAGAACGAAGCGGTTGAAGAGCTCAAGAAGATGGTGAAAGATATATCTACTGTAGTGGCAGATTTGAAGAGGAAATTACCAGAATCTGAACTGCATAAAAGACTCAATAAAGAAGAGATAAGTGTTGAGAAAGATATAATAGGGATTGGGATTGAAAAGAAAGGCCACACCGAAGAGAAATCCAAGAAGGAAGCTAAAGATAACAGCCAAAAAAGGAGTGAAGAATCAAAGAAGCAAGCTCAAGCTGAAGCAGGAAAAGGAAAGCAGAAGAAGGCTGAAAAGGTAAATTCTGAGATGGAGAAGCTCGAGAATCAGCTCAAAGAGCTGGAAGGCAGGCTCAGGCAATTTGAATAAAAGATTTATTCTGAAAAGTTTTTTAAAGAGCTTATTGTTCCTTGAATCTATGTGGGGATAGGAAAGCGGTCAAATCCGCTGGACTCAAGATATTGAGTGCTGAGCCTTAGGGCGATGATTGCCTACTATGAGGAATCCAGTCCCTTAGTGGGTTCGAGGGTTCGAATCCCTCTCCCCACATCCATTATCATTCATGTGTATCGAGGTCTTCGAACGCCCACCAAAAGCAAAGCTTTCAAAGCTTTGTGGGACCCACGCTCATTCTTCACTCAAGAAATCCTTTACTCCATACTTTACCACTTCGTTCTAGATGTATTGTACGGAATTCTCAGCCTACAGTAATGGATTGTCGCAAGGGTCGTTGACCTTGTACAGTCCTCCTCTACATCTTTGCTCAGCAATGAAGCAGAAAATAATGATTCCCAAAACAATATGATCTGAGAAAAATTGGAAAATCATCTAGTGGAAATCAAACAGCACTTCTGCAGAAAGAATTTTCCTCACTGTCTTTATATACTGTTTCTCCCTTATAGCTTCGTACATGAAATCGGAGAACACAGGCCACATGAACACCCAGGCAGCGATAGTGAGCCCTTCAAAGAACATCATGGTGTGTAATGCACTGCTTTCTGTTACAGAAGATATGAGTAGAAGCGATGCCAACAACAACACAGACAGACTGATATGGAAAAAAGTTCTGTATAGCAATTTCCTCACCCGAAGGCGTGAGAGATTTGAGAGATAAGTAAAATAATTAAAGATGCTGGTCCTTATGTCTTCCGAATCAACTTTATTCTTCTCTTTTTTCGGAAAATCTACACGTATGGCGAATGGATTGTTCCCAATCTCATGCGCACAATCATAAAGATAATCTGCAAAATCCTCGTTAAGATCACGATGTGCATAAGACGTGGTATTATCGAATTGTTCAAAAGCAAATTTCTGATTAGACAGGGATACGTTGACAATCAACCGACCTTTAGAGTCTCTCTGATATCTCTTGATGATCTCTTCCTTGAACATTATGAATCCAATGACAGAAGGTATTAATTAAAGTTTCCATGAAAATATTTCAAAAATCATGAAAAAAATCACAAGCCACAGGACAATGCACGACATCTGTTTTAAGTATATATGAAAACAGAACATGACCATGAAAGTACTACCTGTCGAGAGATCTGAGCTGCCTATTGAGAAGCTCATAAGAGGTTCGCAGCATCTCACTCAAGAGGAACTGCTGTCAATCATAATAGGTTCTGGATCAAAAAAAGAGAGTGTATTTGATATTGCCAGAAGAATAACGGATGTCGATACAGCGAGACTCAAAGACCTGAGTCCCAAGATGATCTCTGAGAAATATAGTCTTGGCCTCAGGACAGCATGCAAGATAAAAGCATGTATAGAACTTTCCCATCTGAACTCGATAAAAAAGAGAAAGATAAGAAAGATAGACGACCCTAAGGAAGCATCTGAATTCGCAAGGGGATTTCTTGACAACAGGATGCAAGAAGAGCTGATAGGAATTTTTCTTGATACAAAAAATAAAATCATACAAGCTGAGAAACTATACAAAGGGACGTTAAACTACATCGCAATACATCCAAGAGATGTACTAAGAGAAGCAGTAAGATGCAACTGTGCAGGAATCATCCTGGCACATAATCATCCCTCCGGAGATCCAGTGCCCAGCAATGAGGACATAGAAATCACTAAGAGAATCGCAGAAGCCTCAAAGATAATCAGTATACCACTTCTTGACCATATCATAATTGGGGATGATTATCATAGTATGAAAGAGAATGGCGAGATATGATAAAAGGTTAACCATGATCGATAATAAGAGACTGACCATTACCCATCATATGGACTGATTTCTCATCATAACCCATATCCTTGGCCAATTCCAGCATGTGATTCATCATCTCCGGAAAACCATGGGCAGGAATTATGTTCTTAGGCCTTATCATATCAAGAAGATCACGTAATTCTTCGCGTGCCGCATGCCCGCTTACATGTATATCCCTGAAAAGCCTGACATGCTTAGCTTCAAGCTTCTCTTCCAAGAAGTCCCTGTTCTTTTGATTCTCCTCATTAGGTATGACACCACATGAAAAGATGACCTGATCACCATCACCAAACGCATAATTAATCCTGCCATATGCGAGATCTGCCAAAACAGCTTGTGGCTCCCCCTGATGACCTGTGACTATAAGTACATGCTTACCAGGATCCTTTGATACATTTTTCATGAATCTCCGTATCTTATCCCTGTAACGTATCCTCTGGATACCTTTGAAATCTATGATTCCTGCAGATTCACCAGCGCTCACATACTTATCGAGACTCCTTCCCAGCATAGTGACTTTGCGTCCTTTATTCTGCGCTATGTTGATTATCGATTTGAGCCTCGCCAAGTGTGATGAGAATGTAGTTACCATGATAAGGTTATTATCACTGGCTGTACCGCTCAACACATCTTTCAGCATCTCTTTCGCGACCGACTCTGAAGGAGTCTTCCGTTTGTCCCAAGCCCGTGTACAATCACTTATCAGACATAATGCGCCCTCATAGTCTTTCATCTTAACGAAGTTTGGCTTTGGACCTAATGTCGGTGACATGTCAAACTTGAAATCATTCGCATACAGGATCTTACCATACTTAGTACGTATGCCCAACATTATTGTCTGTGGTGTGGAATGAGTCACATTGATGAAATCCACAGAGAGATCTTTTGTGACCTTGAAAGAAGAGTTTGGGTTCACAAACCTGATATCATTCTTTATCTTCTGTCTCCTGTCTGCGTATATCGCTTTGAGGACTTCGCCGGTGAAGGGTGTACACAAGACCTCCGCGTTGTACTTCTTTGCCAGGAAAGGTATTGCACCTATGTGGTCCAGATGGGCGTGTGTGGGGATTATCGCCCTGACATTTCCCCTCAGATGATCTATATCCCTGTAATGCGGTATGACATCATGCTCAAGAAGCTGTTTGGTGGTAGCATTCTCTATGTCTTCATTTCCCTGGATACGAATGAAATTCTCCATATGGATGCCCATATCTATTATTATGACATCATCATCAATCCTGACAGCAGTCATATTCCTGCCAAATTCAGAAAAACCACCAATGGTGAAAATCTCTATCATAGCAGATTAAATTTCTGCCAATTTATAAAGCTTTTAGTTATGAAAGTTCCATTCAAAGAGACATTTCGCTTTTACGGCATGATAAAATATATAAAGCCCTCATCCTTCTCCAAAGTCAGGTTGATTAACTATGAAGTTCAGTCTTTCAGAAACAAAATATCTCAAAGATAGTATTGGTATCATTGCAGAACTGGTCTCTGAAGCGAGATTCAGATTCACAGAAGATATGCTGGAAATGGTAGCAATGGACCCTGCCAATGTGGCAATGGTGATATACAAACTTTTCTCGAGTACATTCACGACATACGAATTCAAGGAAGATATGGAGATTGGCATAAACCTGGGAAACCTCAAACAAGTCCTGAAAAGAGCAGGCAGCAACGATTCCCTTGAAATTGATATCTCTGATAACAAATTCAATGTTAAGATCATCGGAAAATCCACTAGAACATTCAGTCTCCCTCTGCTTGATATGGAAGAGAGGCAACAGAAGATACCTGAACTGAAGTTCCCAGTCAAGGTCACCACATCTACGGGTATGTTCTCCGACGCGATTGATGATGCTGATATCGTTGGCGAATCCGTGGCATTCCTTGCTGATCCTGCAAAACTCACTATCGCCGCAGAAGGCGACCTCAGCAGAGTCAAGGTGGAGATCCCAAAGGACGAGAATACAGAGATAAAATCTGAGACAGAGAATCCTGTGAAAGCAAAATATTCCATCGAATATCTGAAGAAGATGATCCAAGGATCTAAAATCAGCAGTAATGTATCATTAAGGTTCAACACTGATTATCCTCTTAAAGTGGAATTCATTGAGGTGGATAAGGTATATTTAGGCTTTATTCTCGCACCACGTGTGGAAAATGACTGATCATTCAACCTTCAACCAGACAAAACCATTCTTTCCCAAGTTGTAATCAAACTTCCGATTTGATAATATATCCATCTGCTTTCCTTCATCGCCAAGAATTGATTTCACGATTCCACGATCAATCTGCTGTGGATCAAAACTCACATTATAGATGCAAAGCACTTCATCATCTTCGCCATATCTAAGGAGTGCAAAAATATCATCCCCCATCTCTATAACCTTTTGAGTTGAGTATGGACTGAAGGACAACTCCTGTCTCCTTATCTCCAATAGATGCTTTAAACCAAAAAATACCTTGTTCTTTATAGAACCTGATTGCGCGAGTTCGCTCACGAGATCCCCGTAGTTGAATTTCTGCCTGTTGATTGCTCGGTTATGGCCTTGCTCTTCAATACCCTCTACCCAATTTTCTGCGCCGATGAGACTATTCAGATAGATTCCTGGCACACCCTGCAAACTCACCTGTATAGCTTGGGACATGAGGAATCTATCCACATCCTTTCCTAGCGCATCAAGAAAGACAACATTCAACTCATATGGCTCAGGATATTCTCCAATGACTTTCCTGTAACTCACCTTCCCACCCATATCCACTATATGATCTGCCAGTTTCCGTATCTCCTCCTCAGAGATGATACCTTTCAAAGGGGTGAGCCCGATGCCATCATGTGATGCTGTGAAATTGAAGA
>JBKGYM010000053.1:0-7362 GCA_046546115.1 Candidatus Woesearchaeota archaeon | reverse complement strand
ATGAGATCGTACTGAAGGATATCAACCTGGTCATACCTGAAAAGAAGACTACGGCCATTGTAGGACCAAGCGGAAGCGGAAAGAGCACTCTGGTAAACCTTATGATGAGGCATTATGATCCTATCAAAGGGAACATAAGACTCGGCGGCGTTGATCTTCGTGATATACCATTGAATCACTTGCGGAAAGAGATCGCTTTCGTAAGCCAGCACACAGAAATCTTTGATAGGACAACCCACGCCAACATAGCGTATGGAAGACCGAATGCCTCACGGGATAAAGTGATTAAAGCCGCCAAGAAAGCCAACGCTCATAATTTCATCAAGAGTTTTCCGCAAGGGTATGACACCATCCTCGGTGAGAGAGGTGTGAGGCTCTCAGGCGGACAGAAACAAAGGATAAGTATTGCCAGAGCCCTTCTGAGTGATGCGGACATGATAATCTTTGATGAAGCCACTAGCAGTCTAGATTCTGAGAGTGAACAGGAGATACAGAAAGCGATACTGAAGATAAAAAGCAAGACAATCGTTGTGATCGCCCATAGGTTCTCAACGATAGAGCATGCTGATAAGATTGTCGTGATGAAAAGTATGAAAGTTGTTGAGCAAGGTACGCATAGCGAACTTCTGAACAAATCAGGAGGATTGTATAAGAAGATGCGCGAACTACAGAAGCTAGGGGAGCTGAGGAAATAGTCCAGCTCATATCCCGTCAAGGGCTTCATTAGCTAACCTATCTGCTTCTGCCTGGTACCTGTCATCACGAGGCACATTAGAATAGATGACTGCCATGAACATAGATTCCTTATCCTTGACCTCATCATAAAGTTTCCTGAGATGTGGCTTCTTTACCCTGTATTCTCCTTTCATCTGTCTTATGACAACTTCAGAGTCCATATATACCTGAACCTCTCCATGAGTATGATCAGAGGCAATATCCAGAGCACTCAGCAATGAATTGTATTCTGCGATATTGTTGGTCGTGACACCAATCTTCTCCTTATGCTCGTCAAGCACATTCCGGTTCACATCCCACACAACTATCCCGATAGATGCTTTTCCCGGATTTCCACGGGATGCCCCATCGCAATTCACGATGACTTTTGCTGCCATAAAAAGGATTACTTGAGATAGCTATAAATAATTTTTGCAGTGGAGCAGACTGAATTTCTATCATTTCATGGACAAGATTTCTGAACGACATTTGACCGCTGAGAGACCGTTGTTCCTGCCAGGTCATAACCCGAAAAGCCATGAAAGAATAAAATAGGGCCCGAAGGCCCTTGTTACGTCGAGGACGGGATTTGAACCCGCAAGTCCCGGAGGACACAGGATTTTTGCGATCCTTGTATGGTATTGTAGGTCTCTTAAAGACCAAAGTCCTTAGCAATCCTGCGCAATACCAGATTATGCGACCTCGACATGAACGCTAGTGAGTGTGATGTCGCATCCAGCAACACTGTTGCTTCCATGTGACCTCGACATGACACACATCCAAGCACAGAAGTTAATCTCTTGTTTAAAAAGCTTTTTGTCAGGAATATCATGGCTTGCTTCGTAAGGTTCTATGTACTTGCTCCACACATAATGGCAACCAAAGAAAATTCTTTGCCAAGCACAAGTTTTTTAAACAAATGTTCTCACCCAGAAAGCGAGGGGTATGGGCAGGATTAAAGAGCTGAAACAGGACGTGATCGAGCAGATTGCGGCAGGTGAAGTGATAGAGGATCCATCTTCTGTGGTCAAAGAGCTCGTGGAGAATTCTCTTGACGCTGGCGCTAACAAGGTCTTTGTCGAGATAGAGGATGGGGGTAAATCTCTCATCAGGATAACTGATGATGGTGCGGGGATGACAAAGGATGATGCGACACTTTCTGTGAAGAGACATGCCACATCAAAACTTGACGGTATATCTGATCTATTCAACATACAGACGTTGGGATTCAGAGGCGAAGCCCTGGCAGCCATCAGTTCTGTGGCAAGATTTGAGATAGTGACAAAGACAGATTATGCCATGGAAGGGACAAGAGTAAAAGTCGATAATGGCGAGGTTGTTGTAGAGAGCGTAGCATGCCCAAAGGGAACAACAGTTGTCGTAAAAGACTTATTCTATAATACGCCTGCAAGGAAGAAGCATCTGCGATCAAGAAAAGCGGAAGCGGGTAAGATCCTGGACATAATCACAAAATATTCATTAGCCAACCCACTGATCTACTTCAAGCTGACAATGGATGGCAAACAGGTCATGAATTCGCCAAACACAGCTTCGATGCTGAACAATATAGTAGACATATTTGGAAACGATATAGCAAAAGAACTTCTCGAACTGGAACATACAGATGATATCTCCACCATAAAGGGTTTCATCTCAAAACCATCATTCTCAAGGTCAGATAAGGATCTCATGAATATATTCATCAATGGCAGGTATGTGAAGAACAAGACAATTCTGGACGCTGTATACGACTCGTATCACACACTACTGCATAAACAGAGATATCCCTTCGCTATGCTGCACATCAACATTGACCCAAAGAAGCTTGATGTGAATATCCATCCAAATAAGCTGAAGATAAAGATAGAACAGGAAGGGAAGCTCTATGAAGTCATATTTGACGCGGTCCGTAACACATTGAAGAATCATGATATCCTCTCGAAACCGACAGAGGAAAAGAGAGAACAGGAGCAGGAAGTGCTTTCTGATAAAGAGATGAAGGATGAAGAGCAGGAACAAGATAAGACAGAGAGCAATGAGATAAAAGAACCTGTAAGGAAATATAAGGTTGAAGAGACCCATCAGTCCGAGCTAGATTCAAGCGATATGACCTCTGAACCGGAAGAAACACAAGACATATCTACAGCAGAGAAGGAAAAGGGTCATACAGGAAGCGAACAAAAAAAAGAAGATGATGGCCTCTTGGATGGTGCGAACGATGAGAAGAAAGTCATTGATGACATGCAGAAGCGCATGGCAAAAGATGAGGCGCGTCCTGAACAAGAACAGGATGATAAAGGAACAATGAAGATACTCGGTCAGGTATATAAGACATACATCCTGATTGAGACGAACAATGGTCTCACCATAATGGACCAGCACGCTGCTCATGAGAGGATACTATTTGACCAGATACTCAATGCCTCAAGGAATATGAATTTTGAGAAGCAGGAACTTCTGAGCCCTGCAGAGATAAGCCTCAGTGTACGAGAGACATCAGCCATAGAATCCAACAAAGCACTCTTGAAACAATTTGGATTCGATCTGGAGAATTTTGGAGGAGGAACCTATGTGTTGAGAAAAGTGCCTGTCATCTTCGGGAAGAATCAATCAAAAGAGTTCCTAAGAGATCTTATAAGTGACATAATAGGCCATGCAAAAGTAAATTCTCTTGATAAGATGAAGCATGAAGTGATCAGCACTATGGCCTGTAAGGCAGCGGTCAAAGCTGGTGATGAGCTCACACGTGAGCAGATGAAGAATATCGTATCCGGATTCTTTGCTCTGGACATGAGTTACACATGCCCCCACGGACGCCCCATCCTGCTTGAGATAACCATAGAGGAACTTGAGAAAAGATTCAAGAGGACAGGTTTCTGATTAACGCAATTTTTTAATCCCTGATCATCCCATGAAATAGTATATAGCTTAATTCTTCCTTATTTTGCACATTCATGTAAGTCTCATGAAAAATAATTTCATATTCATGCTCAATCAATTTGACTCGATAGATGAGATCTTAACTAAGTATAATAGCAAAATCACATCAAGACATTCAAGGATATTCTCTTTTATGAGAGAAGAATGGGACGATTTGATCTCATTAATTGAAACTTGATGATAAAGATAAAAGAAACATACTTGACATAGAATTTTATGAGGTAAAAAGTAAACTTTTGAATTCCAAAAGAGATTACTTTGATATGTGCCTATCCAACCACAGATTTCTTAGAGAGACCATAAAACTTGGATACAATCCAAAACTAGCCTCAATCATAATATTCGAGAATTGGAAGTATAGCATCAATGTGATTCCTTATAAAAACACTAAGAGAAGGATACATGTAAGAAATGGAAAAGATATCTTCCTTAAGAGTGGAATGATGTGATCATATATTCCCATCGAACCATTTTCACGGAAACCTCAAAAGACTATCAGAAAGTTTTTTAAATAGACCGCGTTTTACCTGCCCCAGCGAAGTGGGGCAGCCAGGAGTGCCCGTCGGGCTCATAACCCGGAGGTCGGTGGTTCAAATCCACCCTTCGCTACTTCTTTTCATCAGAATTTGGATTTGAACTTGTTCCATTACATGATGCCATCAATTTATTGATGTGCACAAATCTACCTTTCGCTACTTCTCTTCGTCCATAGCTGTGTGTATTTGCACATCCTGTCGAAAAATAAATTTTCGCGGGAACTTTCCTTTTCAAGCAAAGTAATCCACCCTTCGCTATTCTTTGATTCTATGTTCTCGTCAAATATCGGAAGAAGTCCTTTCCATCTTCAGGATAACTTGTACTTTCAAGAAAAAATCATTCTTCATAGTTTTCAGAGATCCAGATTGACATTATACGTCTCCTGCAGTGTATCCAGGACCACTCGTCTCACATAATCTCTTGTCTCTGAAGAATAGCCAATAGAATCGTTTCCATTCCTTGGTATTTCGTCTAGTGTCCTGCCATCCCAAACACCACTGTCTAGCCATTGTTTGACCCTGCCAGGACCCACATTATAAGCAGCGATAGTACTTATGAGCGCAGCGTCCTCATCCTCAAGCCGCTCAGAAAAATGCTCATATGTGCCTTTAAAGAAATCAAGCGCTGCGGATAAGGCATTCATCGGATCATCATGGCTTCCATGATACTCAGGCATCAATTGCCACATGCTCTGTGCACCCATGCTTGAGACCGCTCCGTTATCAAAACCTGATTCTGCAGAAGCTATGGCCATAGGTATCCTCGCGTCAATATCCTTCTCATCACTTATCTCTAAGATCTCACTGATGTATCCATGAGAGCCAGGGCTACTACGTTCACGAAGAAATTCCTCGCGTTGAGTCGTGTTCATGTCACTATATGGAATCTGATCTGAGGCATCACCTGATTCAATAGGAATCTTTACGATATCACCATACCGAGGCCATTGTTCTCCACCGTTCTCTGCGATGATATCATCCACAAACCCATATAGTTCTGCACCTTCATCCATGCCAGTATGTTGCTTTGCGATAGATATGTATGATTCACCACGCTCGACAGGATGTCGTATATACCCATCGCCTTCAAGACTAGGTAATTGGGCAATGAAACGAGGCTCTTCTACCGGAATTGCTGGAGTCACAATATCCTCAAGTGTTCTGGAAACATCCTCGGGTATAGTATTCTTCTCTTCTGGGACTCTTGTAGAGACTTCTCTGACAACAGGTGACTCTCCAGTGTTTTCCTCGGAAGAATCTAATGCATATGACCAAGTGAGCGAAGCTACACCTATTCCTATTCCGACAAGCCCACTCACAATCAATCCTCTCACATATCTGCTGTCCATCGCTCTACCAGATTGATGAGTTATATTTAAATATTGTGTTTTTTGTCACTTTAAAGTGGTGTTATTTTCTTGCTCAGCACATCCAAATACGATAAGCTAAACTTCAAAGAAATGGCCCGAGGATTCCATGAGGAACGACCTTGGTTCCAGAAAATTGTTTCTGTGGATGTTCAGATGCGAGGGAGAACATTTCGAAGAAGTGGGGCCCCGAGGATTTGAACCCCGGTCTCTACCACCCCATGGTAGAATGATACCAAGCTACACTAAGGCCCCACATAAGAAGATGAGACATCTAAGATATTTTTATTTCTATCGGAATGAGAACACGAGAGAGAAAGATTTATATTTCTGTCTCTGATAATCAACCCATGAAAAAGAGGATAAGCCATAGAAAGATCACAATCATGCTAGTCTCTTTAGTGATCTTCGTAGGCATTCTTGCGTTTGGTTTCAGTATGATGACAGTACAACCAGAAGAAGAACCAGAAGAACCTGACGTCAATGAATCAGAAGAGCAAGAGACTGAAGAGAAAGGAGAGATCCAACTCCAGATGGAAAGTCTTTTCAATGGATGCTACAAAAATGAGCACTTTGATAGTACAATCATGGATTATTTCAACGATACTTTCTATATCAACATATCTCTGTCAGAAGAGGATAGAGCCCTGAGGGTAGGCAATAGCTCTGATTGTACCCAAGAATATTTTGATAACAGGAGTTTTGACGTGAACCTGACATATTTTGATCTGGACGAGAAGCTGTATCAAAGATTATATATCAATAAGAGCAGGGAATGATCATAGTCATGATTATTCAATTGCACTCAATACGATGACACCGTATGGAGCGATGAAAGAAAGTTCCACTTCTCTGTCAAGAAGGCCGAAATTGCTGCTCTTCCTGCTCTTCAGGATCTCAGGATACGAGATCATGCCAAATCCAGCATAATCAAAGAGATCACTGTTCAAGACCACCTTATAATCACCATCATCCGTTATCCCCACCTTATAATTCATGTGTTGCCATGCAGAAAGATTGATGACTATCACAAACCTTGAACCTGGAGCACTCCTCTCAACAACGAGGATCTTATTCTTCTCATCAACATTCAGGAACTTCCTGTTCCGGACATTCATCGGCCAGAATGCCTGGTCATCAAGGATCTCATTCACTCGTCGTTTGTAAGCGAGGGCATTCCTGCTCACCTGGTTGAATGTCAAGTACCAGTGTATACTACTGTCATGCTCGAAAGTCCCCTGCTGCAAGAGAAATGATTGTGGAAGGTCAAGAGTCCTCCCTTCACAACAGAAAGAGATTATGGCTTCCATGACCTTTATCTTGCCTAACGCATGTATATGGTTTGCCGGGTTCTTTCCTGCCATTGTATCATAGGCATACGAACCAGTAGCGCGCCCTTCCATCAGACCTGCTGCCGCATCATGATTATGGAAATCCGCTAGCGTCGAATTTGATTGCCCCCATTCCTTCTCTTCAGTAATATCCCTGAATTTCCACGGACTTATCTTCTTGACATCCTTGATCATGAAATCTTTATGAAAATAGTATGTCAGTCTGCTACTGTTGTATGCAGTGGCTCCGAGGGCCCGTCTGTCCTCATGAAAAGGGACGACAAGCATCTTCGCATTATCCTCGTGGAAATAGTGTGCCTCAAAATTGATCATGGCCTGGGGATTATAGGAGTATACCTCTCTGTTCAGCTCTCTGAGAAATCTTCTTCCGTTTGGTCTCTCATCACCCTGACCAGCGTCACCAAATCTTATGATGCCATCAACATTGTCAATCCTGAGACCGTCTATCCTGTA
>JBKGYM010000052.1:0-7623 GCA_046546115.1 Candidatus Woesearchaeota archaeon | reverse complement strand
AAGGAAGGACAACAAGGGTGAGAACAGAAAGGTTTGCCGGGATGCATGACAGGCATATGTCCGGCTTAAGGCTTGAAGTGACACCGATAGATCATGAAGAGGATATCACCATCGAATCTATGATTGATGGGAATATCATAAATAACAATGTCGCCAGATATAGGCAACTCAACTCGAAGCATCTAGATTTTATGGATAAGGGTAAATCAAGAGGAAAATTAAATCTTACAGTACGCACAAACAATTCAAAACATACAATCGCATATTCCGTTAAGAATATTTTTCAGGGAAGCAAAAAAGCAAGCATAATGTCAGATGTTAACACGATAGGAGAGAAAGCGACATTCAAAGGTGAGATGGGAAAAACTGTCTCTGTGGAAAAACTCGTATCCATATGCACATCGATAGAATCCGAGAATCCACTGAAAAAAGCTGAAGAGACCTTAACAAGAACAGAAGATTTCCAGAGAGAGAAGAATAAGCATTCCAGAGCATGGGCAAATTTATGGAAGAAAGCAGACATTATAGTTGATGGTGATCTCTGGACCCAGAAAGTGCTAAGATTACATATTTATCATCTTCTCATCACTGCATCCATACATAACACAGACCTTGACGTAGGTATGCCAGCGCGTGGGCTTCATGGTGAAGGATACAGAGGTCACATTTTCTGGGACGAACTTTATGTACTGCCATTCTACAATATAAGATTCCCTGAGATATCCAAAGCATTGCTCAAGTACAGGTACAGGAGACTACCAGCAGCGGAGCGATATGCTGCAGAAAACGGATATGAAGGAGCTATGTATCCATGGCAGAGCGCGGATACCGGTGATGAAGAGACACAACAGCTTCATTACAATCCAAACAGTGGAGAATGGGATCCCGACCTCAGCAGAAGACAGAGGCATGTCTCAGTAGCAATCTTCTATAATTTCTGGAGATATTATACTATGACTGGAGACAGGGATTTCCTTGAAGAGCTAGGCATTGATGTGATGGTGGGTATAGCAAGATTCTGGGCAGACATAGCAAAGAAGGAGAAAGATGGAAAGTACCACATTGACGGTGTCATGGGCCCTGATGAGTTCCACGAGAAAATACCGAGGAGCAAGAAGAAGGGATTGAAAGATAATGCGTACACTAATATCATGGCCTCGTGGCTTCTCGATAAAGCAGTCCAGGCAGCACGGATGTTCGATGAGAAGATTGTCGCTTCAGAAGAAGAACTCTCACATATGAAGGATGTATCTGAAAACCTGAACATAAATGTGAAAGATGGGATTATAGAACAGTTTGAGGGGTACTTCAAGCTCCCTGAACTTGACTGGAAGAGATATGAAAAAAAGTACGGAGATATCCATAGGATGGACAGGATCCTGAAAGCTGAAGATAAATCACCTGACAGCTATAAGGTCACTAAACAGGCTGATGTACTCATGCCATTTTACAATCTGGATATCGAAGAGGTCAGTGATATACTGAAGAGACTTGGGGTGAAAGTAGGAAATCCAAAGACATTCCTGAGAAAGAACTACAGATACTACGAGAGCAGGACCAGCCATGGATCCACATTGAGCAAGATAGTCCATGGTGTTGTCTCAAGCTATATAGGTGACTCAAGCACAACCAGAAGATTCTTTGAAGATTCTCTCATCAGTGATATATCTGAATCAATAAGGCCAGATACAGCAGAAGGAATTCATACAGGGCTGATGGCGGGCAGCATAGACTTCGTGATCAGGAAATTCGCAGGTGTGAATTATCACAAAGAGCTTCTTGAGATAAATCCAGATATGCCTGAGGATTGGTCAGCATTGAGATTCAATATGATCCATAGGGGCGTGAAGTATGAGATAGAACTGGATAAAGGCTTGAGTATCAAAGCTGATAAACCAACTGAGATCATCATCAGAGGAAAAAAGAGAAGATTACAGAAGGGAAAAGAAAGAAGAGTCTTTTAAGCAAAAAGAGATGATCAGGATTTTTCTAAAGGACAAAAGATACAGAAACATTAAAAAGTATGCATGGATACTACATCTTGATGAATGAAAAGCTGAAAGATATTATAGCAGAACAAGGCATAGACGCAGAACACATGATCTTCGACAAGTCGTGCCATAGTGTGGAAGAAGCAGCAGAGGCTGCAGGTGTCCAGCCGGAAGATCTGATAAAAAGCATCTGTATGGTATCAGATGATAACAAGATAATTGTTGCTATCGTGAAAGGCGAAGATAGGGCCAGCACAAAAAGAGTGGCGAAAGCTTTGGATATTGAAAGGCCAAGAGTGGCAGAACCAGAAGAAGTAGAAAATTTAACTGGTTTCCCAGCAGGGGGCACACCACCGTTCGGTTTCAATGCAGAATTCCTGATGGACGAAAGAATATTTGAGAAAAAGATAGTACTGGGTGGCGGCGGATCATCAAAATCTCTCATCAAGATGTCACCACAGGAGATGAAGAAAGCAAACCAAGCTATGATCACGAGGATAAGAAAATGAAGAAATGGATTACTGGAAAGACTGAAAGTGAAAATAATCTTAGACCTATCCTGCTAGCGATAAGTATCATCGTGGGTTTCATCATGCTGATCACAATCACACTCGCTTATATTGCTCAGGAGTATGCCCCCTTGTACGAATGTGGTTGTGCATATACCTTGCCCATCATAATAGTCCTTCTAGCATGCGCAGGCATAGTCGTCGGGGTGCTGACGTATTATTTCCTGGCAGGGAGGTTCTCGAAAGAGAAGCGAGAGATAAAAAAGAATATGAAGAGCGCATATAATCTCATGGAACCAGATGAGAGAAAGATCATAGAGAGTCTTGTCAATGCGGGGGGAAGATCATCACAATCTGAACTGGATAAGAAAACAGGCATGGACAGGGTAAAAGTCTTCAGGATGATTGGTAAGATGGAACAGAAAGGCATCCTGCACAAGGAGAGGAATGGTAAGGGCAACATCATAAGACTTGATGAGGATATCCTCAACCTCTTCAAGCCATGAACACGAAAACGCCATTTTCACCACGTGTTCACATTTTGAAACAAAATATTATATACAATTTCATCTTTGGTAACAAACATGATGAACAAAAATATTTTCAGGATAATCACTTTTATGCTCCTGCTCAGTATGATCGCAGGACCAATAGATGTCACTGCAGAGACAGACGATGAGATTGTCGTACACTTCTTCTGGGGACAAGGCTGCCCATTCTGTTCGCAACAGAAACCACAGATGGAAGAATTAGAAGATAAGTATCCTGATGTGAAGTTTGAATATCATGAGATACATGGCTCACGAGAGAATCAGGAGTTAATGCTGGAGATGGCAAAAGAACACGGAACAGCTGTCAGAGGCGTCCCGCTCACATTCATAGGTGATGAACACTGGACAGGATTTCATGAAGAGTACATTGATGAGATGGATGATAAGATCAAGGAATTGCTTGAGCAACAGAACGGAAAGTCTCATGAATTACCGGGAGGCAACGTCATCGATGTACCTTTCGTCGGTGAAGTTGATCTGAATGAGACTCCTTTCATTGTCACAACGTTCCTTATCGCCTTCATTGATGGCTTCAACCCTTGCTCATTATGGCTGCTCACATTCCTATTAGGAATACTTGTCCTCACCAAGTCAAGGAAGAAGATGATAATCGTGGGCATATCATTCCTGCTCACCACAGCCATTGTCTATGGAGCCTTCATCGCTGGACTATTCAACGTCTTCTCCTACACAAGATTCATTGAACAGATCAAATGGTTTGTCGGAGCTTTAGCATTAATTTTTGCTATTGTGAACATAAAAGATTATTTCTGGTACAAGAAAGGTATAAGTTTCACAATCTCTGATAAGCATAAACCAAAGCTTTTCAAGAAGATGAGAAGGATAATGCACCCTGACCAGTCATTGCCTTCAATGGTAGGAGCTACTATCGCCCTTGCGCTTGGCGTGACGCTTGTGGAGCTTCCTTGTACTGCAGGTTTCCCGATGATATGGAGCGGTATGGCAGCAGAATTATCACTACCCACAATAAACTTCTTGGCTCTTTTGGGACTATACCTCCTGATATATCTGAGTGTGGAGATTGTGATACTGACAACAGTAGTCATAACGATGGCCAAGATTGATTTCGGAGAGAGCCATGGGAGGATACTTAAACTCATCAGCGGCATCATCATGCTTGTTCTGGGTGTTGGCTTTGTATTCTTCTATAATTATATGAACACATTCCAAGGGTTGTTCGAACTAATCCTGATTGCTTCTGCGCTGATCTTAGGAACACTCATGATACACAGAAAGCTACTGCCAAAATTAGGGATTCAGATAGGCACAGAAGTGCTTGCCAGCGAAGAAGATGATGATGATAAAACACATGAAGAGAAAGAAGGCAAGAAGGGTGATGATGATGAGTGATGCGCCGAAAGGATTGAAATACGATGACAAATATTCATGGGTCAAAGTTGATGGTGATACTGCGACAATCGGTCTCGTCAAGGAACAGGTCGAGAAAGCTAAAGAATTTGTGTTTGTGCAGTTGCCTGAAAAAGGCGAAAGACTCAAAAAGGGCAAGAAATATCTTTCTCTCGAAGCCGTGAAATGGTCAGGGCAGGTAGAGAGTCCTGTCTCCGGAGAAGTGACTGAGGTGAATGAAGGGCTCTTTGATGAACCAGAGACCATAAATAAGGATCCTTATGGCAAGGGTTGGATAGCGAAAGTGAAGCTATCAGATCCTGATGAGATCAAAAAGTTGGAATGACTCTGGATTCCTCATTGAAGATAGATTCAGTAAAGAGATAGGAGGCTAATATATGGAAAGAAAGAGTATAATGATGATTGTCGCGCTCCTGGCGACAGTAATGCTTGCAGGATGCAACGCAGAGAGCAACGTAAATGGTAATGCTGTATCGGATACACAGGACCAGACGAACAATGATGATAAATACAATGCTGTCGATGAGATTCAAGAGGATCCTGATAAGGTCCAGGTCTATTTCTTCTGGGCAGATGGATGCCCTCATTGTGCTAAACAAAAGCAGTTCTTTGAAGGGATGGATGATAGACTGAAAGACCAGGTACAGTTCCTAAGCATGGAGACTTATAAAAATCCTGAGAACGCCCAACTCATGCAGACATTCGCATCTGCTCATGGAGAACAAGCGCGGGGAGTGCCTATAACATTCATAGGGGATGAAGTATGGAAAGGATTCGCTGAACAATATGGTGATCAGATGGTAGATAAGATAGAAGAATGCATGGAAGAAGGCTGTGAAAGCCCACTTGAAGAACTGCAATAAGTAAAGGTACATTGGTGTATAGCATGAAGATCGTCATCGTAGGGGGAAGCACTGCAGGCACCCTTTGTGCACTTGAGCTCAGAAAGATGGATAAGGACATTGAGATAACCATCATTGAGAAGAGCGAAGAGATGCAGTATTCTCCCTGCGCCATGCCTTATGTGCTCTCTGGAGAGATAAAGGATATCAATCAGATACGCCTGATGTCCAAAGATGATTACAAAGACAACGATATAGAGATCCTGAACAAGAGATCTGTGACAAAGATAGACACAAAAAAGAGAAAGGTATCTTTGGATGATGGCTCAGATAAAGATTTCGATAAGCTTGTCCTCGCCACGGGAAGCAGACCTGATGTTCCACCCATAGAGATAGAAAAGGACGCAGATGTTGATACTTTCAAGACCCTTGAAGAGCTCACCAAGACACTCAAGATGAAAGGCAAGAACATAACGATGATCGGTGCAGGGCTCATTGGTGTTGAAGTCGCATGTTCACTAGCAGAGAAGAAAAAGAAAGTCACCTTGATAGAAGCACAAGAGAACATATTGTCCACTATGTTCGACCCTGATATGTCAGAGATAATAGAAGAAGGGATGAAAACTGAGGGCATTGAAGTGCTCAAATCTTCGAGTGTGTCCAGGATAACCAAGGACAAGGTCTTAATAGGTGACAAAGAGATATCATCAGACCATGTGATCACGGCGACAGGTTTCTCTCCAGAGATATCACTCGCGAAAGATGCTGGGCTGAAGACAGGACGTGGAATCTCTGTTGATTCTCACATGCGGACAAGCTATAAAGACATATTCGCCTGTGGAGATTGTGCAGAATGGGAACATATGATAACAAAAGAGATGATCACAAGCCAGTTGGCAACAACCGCTTTAGAGCAAGCAAAAGTCGTCGCAAATAATATATTGGGAAAAGAAGAGAAAGTAAGACCTGTGCTCAACACGAGCATCTCGAAAGCAGGAAAGATGTTTTTCGGATCCCTTGGAATAACATCACGGGATGCCAGGACAAGGAAAATAGATTATGTATCAGCAAGATATTCTTCGTTCAACACAGCAGAGTACTATGCCAAAGAGTCCAGATTAATTGTAAAACTCATCGCCGATATGGATGGGCACATCATAGGCGCACAACTCATCTCCGACCAGAACATTGCAGGATACCTCAATATGTTATCTCTTGCAGCAGGCAACAGGATGAAGATTGATGATATCATAGAGATGGAGACATGCTATAATCCTGCATGCAATCCATTGCATGACCCTGTCAAGACAGCAGCAGGAATCCTGCGAAAGAAAATGGATATTAAATCACAAAAAAATCCTGAGAATAATGAGGTGGAGGGACTTGTCGTTGGAAAAAAGAATAGCTTCATGGTCTGATCTTGGACAGCTACCATATTCTAAAGCTCTTGATATCCAAAGAAAATTATCTCAGAAAAGACAGGATGAGGAGATTCCTGACACCATACTTATATGTCAGCATGCCCCCATCATACATTTCAGCTCAAACATCAGACTCAATTCTTTTTCCCAAGAATTGATTGATGATATGCGAAAAGAAGGATACTCAAGTGAAATATCTCAAGATGATGTGTTAAGATTCTTGTCTCATAAAGGTATTGATTTCGGTAGAAACACCAGAGGAGGAGGTGGAGCATACGTAGGTCCGGGCCAATTAGTGATATATCCTGTGGTCGACTATGAGAAAATTGTCAACACCCGCTTTGGTGTGAATGAATACAAGAATGTGATTGATGAAATCATGAAAGATACCTTGGTAAGCTATGGAATAGACGCAGAGATATTCAGGAATTCTGATTACATTGATACTCCAAGTGACAGAGATGATAGAAAGGATGTATGGGTGATGAAAGAAGACAAACCCTATAAGCTGGGTGGAAAGACAATAATAACATCAAATAATATCGCTTATCATGGTTTCTGCATCTATAAGGACAGGAGAGGTATTGAAGGATTCAGATATGTAAATCCCTGCGGTCATACAAGTGATGAACTAGGTATTCTTAGTATGGAAGATTTGACAAAGGAAAAAATAAGCCATGACGATCTCAGGGAAAAGGTGTTGAATATAATCAAGAAGAGATTCAATTACGAATCTCTTGAAAAGGTTGGCCCTGACACATTATATTGAATCTATCATATATATTGTTTGTATATGGTGATGGCCTATGATGAGAAACAGGAAGAAGAATAAGCAGAGAAGGGTATTCATTATATTCTCAATAGCTATCTTTCTCCTTCTAGGGTCTACTCTGATGAATATTCCTTCTGATGCTGACGCT
>JBKGYM010000051.1:0-7648 GCA_046546115.1 Candidatus Woesearchaeota archaeon | reverse complement strand
AGTTAGGTAGTGGCTGGACCTCTTCTGGCTGTTCAGTGAATCTCCCATAAGCCCTTTTGATAGAATCGGAGAATGTTTTCTTAGCTTCGGTCTCTGCAACCTCATCATAGAACCAGTCTTTGCTCGCACTCAGCACTTTATATTTCTGCAGGATCCCGCTTGAGAATTTCTCATAATCATAATGCATCTGCTTGAAGAGTTTGGTTCCAGCCACTTCATTCTCTTCAAGGGAATAAAGTTTTCTGAAGACTGTCTTGACAATCTCTTCAGCCATCTTATTCAGACCCGTCTTGGGATCATCCTTACTGATGGAAGAATGCTTATGATCATAGAACCCAAGGTCGACCTGAGCCAACCTATATCGTGTCATGAAAAGACTGTTCAAAGTCCCGATCTCAAGCCCCCAATCAGGCTGGACAGATAAGCTGTTGGCTATATTCGATCTCATGGCGAATTCACCTGAAAGAGGATATTTGAAACTTTTGAGATGATCAACATAGTCAAGAATGCTTTTGCTTATATTACCATAGTTCTCCTTTACAGCGTCAAGGAACGGATATACGAGCATACGTGTAGCTCGTCCACCTAGTTTAAATCTTCCATCATCAGTTGGGGCAATACGGGTATAATATGCTTTTGAGAAATCCTGTTCACCGAAAGCAGGATGAAGTATAGGCGCAATAAGACGCAATAATGTCTTCTCATTGTAATATTGTGGTTTTATATCACAGTCATGTATGACGAAGGAACTGTTCCTGTCCACCATATACCTGTGCCCCAGAGCAGTCCACATGTTCCTGCCTTTTCCTGGGAAGACAGGAAAATCTAGTTCCTGGAACTCATCATAAAGTTCCTTCATCTCAGGAGAATCGTTCCAGATGACTTTGGAGTTGGGGATTTCGCTGAATCTCTCCTTCACCTCATCAAACATACGTTTCTGAGGAGCCGCATCAAGGCCCAGAACCACATTGTCCATGGGGCTGCCTTTCTCCTGTATATCCTTCACCACTGAGAAGATATTGTCACTCACATCCCTATTAGAAGCATCAGCATAAGTCGCTGGTATAAAGAGATAGAGCGAATGATCAACCATGTATTCCAGAGACTCATCAAGTACAGTATCCGCAATCTCACCAAAATCATTAGTGAACCTCTCTTGCTTGAAGACCATGATGAAGAGGTTTCATATTCATTTTTAAATTTAACCACTGTTTAGTGATTTTTCTTGCAGAACTCCACAAGAGCCTTGATATCCTTCTTGTCTGTGAAATCCTTGGGAACAGAGAAAGCTTCCAAAAAACCCTTGTCATCTTCAGTAAGAGTTTGCTTAGACTTGATCTTACGCTTCATCAACCACATAAGAAACTTATCAAAAGGATTCAATGCAGAAAAATCAAAACCACCCCTAAAATAGAAAAAGCTTATCTTTTCCATCTCTTCAGTCGTAAGATTCTTATCCTTGATCTCTTTTATGGTTTCAGCTCTTACTGGTGTTGCGCCAACCGCAAATATGACAACAGTCTTATCTCTGAGAAGAGTCATGTTCTTCTTCATGAATGATATTCCTCTGATACCTGAAGCGTGAAGACTGCCACCATAGATTATGGTATCATAATCATTGAGATGCCTCTTTGCGACTTCAGCTCTTGGAAGAATGTCAGCAGAGAGTTCCTGAGCGATCCATCTGGCATATCTGGCAGTATAACCTGTCTTCGAACTATATATCACCAGGGCACCCATGAACTACTCATCTCCTATTGTTCCTCTCGGCAAATCTGTTGTTGCCGCCTCTGTTACCACTTGGCCTTGAGCGATTATTTCCTCGGAATCCACCCTTGTTAGGATTTCGGTTACCAGGTCTATTATTACCATTCCTTGGTCCTGATTGCCTTCCACCTCTCTGTGGCCTTCTGGTGTCTCGTCCAGCGTCTGCTGTCTTCATAGCTAACTTCTCCACCTTAGGCACGGGAACTCTCTCAATATTCAAGTCTCGGTATTCTCTCAGTATCCTGGAGAAATTATCGTGGTCCCTTGGTGAGAGCATGTTTATGACCATACCTTCTTCACCAGCTCGCGCTGTCCTTCCTATCCGATGTATATAATCATTCGGATCATCAGGGATCTCATAATTATATATGTGGCTTATGTTATCTATATGAATGCCTCGTGCCGCAACATTAGTGCACACCATGACCTGCTCCTTGCCTTTCTTGAACTTCTCGATCGAGACATTCCTCTTGTTCTGGGTGAACCCACCGTGAAGGACAATAGCATCTATCCCGTTGCTCTTCAGGTTCTTGACAATAAGATCGCTACTGCGTCTCGTATTACAGAAAACCATGATGAGATCAGACTCTTCATTCTTTATCAGATGCACAAGGAGTGAAAGCTTCATATTGTTAGGCACATCATAATATACCTGTCTGAGCTTACCTGGATCAACTCTTCCCTCAGCCCTAATCTCAACAGGATCGTGAAGATACTTCTGAGAAAGCTCATCAATCTCAATAGGGATTGTCGCAGAGAAAAGGAGTGTCTGCTTTTCTTCAGGACATGCCCCCATGATATCTTCGATATCATCTATGAAGCCCATATCGAGCATGCGATCCGCTTCATCAAGCACAAGCATGGTGATCCTTGACATATCAACAGTGCCTCTCTGCATGTGATCCTTGAATCTTCCGGGCGTCGCTACAACGATGTCAGCCTTCTTCAGATCATCCATCTGTGGGTTTATAGAGACCCCACCATATACAGCGATTATCTTATGTCGCTTATACTTTGCGATAAGTGAAAGCTCTTCCTTCACCTGCTCTGCCAATTCTCTAGTGGGAACAAGTATAAGCCCTTGTAGGCCATCTCCTGCGCTCGTCCTCTCAATCACACCAGCACCGAATGCGAGTGTCTTACCAGAACCTGTAGCTGATCCGCCAATGACATCATGGCCATCAAGGATCATCGGTATAGATTCTGATTGTATCTCTGTTGGGTTGTCAAAACCCATCTCTTCTATGGATCTGTAAGTATCATCATCAAATCCAAAATTCTCAAAAGTCATTTATATCTACCTCTCAATCTGTACTGCAGATCAAATACCGCAGCACTTTGCGATATACAAAATCTAGATGCACTTGTATCAGAAAAAGCGAAATGTCTTTGCGGAATCATGTCCATGAACAAGTGCTTTTTCAATCAGTGTCATGTTATTCTGTCTTATCTTTTCTAGTTCGGTGGCGTTCTATTTAAAAAACTTTGTTTTCCGGGATGCTGAAGAGCTCTATGAAAAAGGGTTTAAATCATACAGAGGCATAATCATGATAAGTTTTTTAATATGATGCGCATACACTCAATCCATGGAGACATTAGAAGAGACAGAAAGATTCCTTGATGAGAAAGCAGAAGAGTTGAATTTTGCGAAAAGTATAGACAGGAATGAGATGTATAAGCTTCTGATAAGTTACGGTAATGAACTTCCTGAATTTCCTGAAGAACTGATGACAGAAAAGAACTTTGTCAAGGGTTGTACATCCAACGTCTACATACATGCTGAATCGAAAGATGAGAAGATATCCTACACAGGAAAGGCGGATGCGATGATAGTGAAAGGATACCTGGCGATACTCATCAAAGCGTTGAGTAGTCTGAAACCTGAAGAGGTACTGAAAAGCGAAAGCTTGATAGAGAGATTCACAGAGACTACCGATGTGAAGGCCAGCCTGACACCCTCACGTGCCAATGCCTTCAGCAATATATACAGGACAATGAAAGAAAAAGCAGAGGAATGCGCACAACATCCTAATACTTGAGATACTGCTCTGCCATATGACCTATTATGGGCACAGCCCGTCTTTCTTCATTGACAGCGGCAATCAACCCAATGACCCAGAGGACAAGAAGGAGCAGTCCACCCACAGAGTATATGTAATCCCCAATGATAGGAATAAGCAGTGAAGAGAGGGTAATAGCGATATTGAATACAGCGATGTTGATCATCTGCTTACTATGGAATCTGACAAGCTTGCTCTTATGCATCTCACTGTCAGCGAAGAACCATATTATGCCGATCACAAAATAACAAAGTATCGCGACAAGCTGTTCATGATCCTTATAAGACGCTTTTTTTGTTTCCATACTACTCACTTCTTCCCGAGATATATTAATCTTCTGCATACAGATGCTTCTGTCATTCTTCATCGGATAACCAACCGTATCTTATCATGCCTTCCAGGATCCCTGCTGCATAATTGCCATTATACTGCGTAGCCTTTCCATCAGCAAGGTATCTTCGCTCAGCGTTATCTTTCGCATCATTACGGTATTCTGTCTTGACTTCCTCTTTAGCATTTTTCACCAGGATACTCTTCCATCTATCAAGAAGCATCGCCAGATCATTCCCTGAGTCTCCTGCGACAATGACATCATCATCGGTCACTTTACTGAGGGCTTTCTTCAGAATAAAGATCAATGCGTTCTTCTTGCTGGCAGTCTTCGGCATGATGTCAAGCTGCGCTATGTTCCGGTTCACATCCACACTATAGGTGATGGAATAAGGTATAGATAGTCTCATTATCGCTGTATCAATCTTATCGAGAAGGATATCTTTCTTAGTGCTTGGATCAGCATAATAGCTTCGCTTGAATTTATTCCAGGTCACCTTATCCTGGGGCCAGATCCCTTTGATTCCTGACAACTCTTTCTCCAGCTTCTTACCTGCATCAGGATCCCACTCTTTGCTCAATTCTTTCTCCCATCCATGCTCAGAAAAGAACTGACCGCCTGAGTATCTGAAGATCTCCGTGCCCACATTCGTTATACAATAGAGAGGGAGAGGAAGATCATATCTTTCGATCGCTGAGGAGATCTGGCCTTTCCTCCTTCCAGTGACATATATCACACCGATATCGTTATCTTTCAGGACAGCTCTTAGCCTCTTATAGCATGCAACATCTTTCTTATGTGATCCGTTCGGGATGAGAGTCCTGTCCAGATCCGTAGCAAGGATCCTCATAAGAACACCTCCATGTCATTGAAAGACGCCTGATAAGCGATGACCGCACCAGCGGCGCTCCATGCCTGGAATTTAGTCCCATGAGGACGTTTTGTCTTTCCATGGTACACCTCGTTGAATTCCCAATTGTTCTTTCGGTTAAGGTCCTGTATTCCAGCATATATCATCCGACCTTTCTTCTTCTTGGAAGCTGCATAGAAACCGAGAGTCATTGGCCATATGCCACCGTTATGATACTCATGCGGTTTGTTCCTGAAATGATTCCTATAATTGTTCTCCAGCTCTTTCCACAGACGATCCTTTTTAGTTATCACAGGAAAGAAACTGGGCGGCAGAGAATGGTGAGCTGAGACATAATCTTGTATCTTCCGTGCTTGAGTTGGTGTGGCTATCCCGCAGAGGATAGTCAAAGAATTGGCTAACAGATCAAAATATTTTCCATATTCTGCAGCATTGAAAAAAGGCATGAAGAATGGTTTTGCATCAGCAAGAGCCCTCTCGTAAAGTTGTCTATGGTATGAATGCTTAACATTAGACGTCTTGAACCAATAGTTCTTCTGTAACGTGTCCTTGATGATCCCTGCTTTCTCATAAGCCTTCTTTGGAGAACGACCTAATTTCCTAAGAAGATATGCGTATTCCTTGAACGCCTGATGATAGAGGATCTGGTCATACAGTACATAACCTTCCTGGACATATTCATCTGCCCAATCACCTGATTTAGGGACATAGATCAGATTCTTGTGATTGAACTCATATACCCTGATGAGTTTTATGTTCTTCTCAAAATTATTGAAATATCTTCTTAAGAAAGCCATGTCCTTAGTCTTCTTCACATACTGGCTGAAGCCGATAAGGAACCAAAGCTGAGCATCTACACGGCCAGCGGTTCCTCCATAACTCGTACCTTTGGTTTCAGGATTGACATTGCTCGGAATCTCGCTTTGCTCATGCTGGAATCTCATGAGTGTTTTGAGCGAATCCTTCATTGTCTTCAAAAGCTCAGGTTCTCCACTCATTATCGCTGCGATACCACATATCATAGAATCTCTTGCCCAGACCCTATGATAATTCCCATTGGTTGTCCTTTCCTTAGCAGCGATAAAACCATCCTTTCTTGAACATTTACGAAGGAGGTCAACAGCCATGCCATAGCTCTCATGTTCATCAGGGACCTTCTGCCTCAACGAATTCTGTCCAGAAACACCACAAACCATCATTAGAATATATCAACCAGTGATTAATATTATTTTTGGTGTGTCCAAAATGGTCATATAGATTGAACAGAAGAGATTGATAACACAAGAAAAAAGAATGCTCACTCTAGTACTTCAAGGATACGATCCAGTATCTTTGACTTTCCACCCGTCGGCTGTATGAGGTGTTTTCCACAGACAAGACAGAACACATCAGTAGACGCCTTGCCGAACACAGCCTGCTCATTCTTGCATTCCGAGCATCTTACCTTAACAAATTTGCTTACTGGACCTTTTGCCATATTTCACACCTATACGAATTCTACCTTCTTCGACCTGACACCACCAGACTGTACACTTGATTTCTTGCATTCAGTACACTGATATCTCAGATCGGTCAATTTTGAGAGTTTCTTTCCAGACATCTTCCTCTTTTTCACAGGAGGCCTGGATGTCTTTCCTGAATTACCTGTGCCGACATTCTTGCCCTCTTGTCTAGCGCGCATCCTTGGCTTAGAGCCCTTGGAGAGCGTATGGACTGAATTGAACGTCTTGGCTTTAGCCTGTGTCACCTTATGTGGTGTATGCTTCTTACAATGGCTGCACAGCCTCTTGACTTCTTTAGGGAATTTCATTAAAATCACTCAACTCCGACGGAAGAAAAAGGGCGTATTTAAAAAGTTTTCTGCTCAGCCCACATGCAGACTCATCCCAGGAGTATGGGTAATAGCCAAAACATATATTAAAACAATACCATCCACAATTGCTCATGAAGCAAGACAAGATACTCAACAGCAAAGACAAGAAACACCTCTTCCAGATGATGAGGGACCAATGGGGCACAGAGACTGAAGTGCTCAGAGACCTCGTATTCATCAGGAAACCTAGCGGAAAGATCTTCATATGCAACAAGGACGCTGCGATGATGGAACAGGACATGAAGGTGAGAATCTATTCTCTAGGCAATTATTTCGGGAAAGAAGAGAAAGATTCATTAAGGGTGTCTATAGAAGGATCACAATTGATAGGGAGACACAGCGATAAGAATGTGTTAGAATTGGATGATGCAAAGATCAAAGAATGGATCAAAGGAGAAGATGTTGATGTTCCTGATAATCATGACGGATTCTGTCTTGTGAAGCAAGGCAAAGATTTTTTTGGATGCGGAAACGCAAAAAGAGGAAAACTGCTCAATCATATCCCGAAAGCCAGGCGGATAAAGAACATGGCTTGATACATACCTCATCATGTTGGTATGCACCAAATAAAAAATAAAAAGTGTGTGGTCAGAATGACCACGAGAAAAGTTTTCTCTTTTTCTTCTTGGGTGCAGGCTTCTTACTGCTTGAGCTCGAAGAAGACTTGGCAGGTGAGCTCTTAGCTGCTGCACTCTTCTTGGCAGGTGCCTTCTTAGCAGAAGATTTCTTTGCGGGACTCTTCTTTG
>JBKGYM010000050.1:0-7706 GCA_046546115.1 Candidatus Woesearchaeota archaeon | reverse complement strand
CGAATACGGAATTACACCGGGATGTCACAGCAAAACTCAATTTGTAAGGGCCATGATTAATAAGATTAGAAGAAAAGATATTTTTGTATAATTTCAATGCATTAAGATTCATCGTGACGTTTCTCACTCCTTGTTGCTATCAGGACTTGACACAACTGTTCTGAGTTCCTGCATCTTCTCTTCAAGTAAGGCTTGGCTTTCTGCTTCTACCTTGAGCCTCACAAGAGGCTCTGTGTTGCTTCTTCTTATATTGAACCACCAAGCATCATACTCTACAGTAAGGCCATCAAGCTCCGTATGGCCACCATCAGTATATTTTTCTCTCATGGATTGTATTATCCTTTCAGGGTTTTCACATTCTAAGCTCACGTTATCACTGAAATATATCATATAAGGGGCCAGCATCGCAGAGATTGTCTTGCTTGAGCGTCCATAGTATTCTATCATCTTGATCAATGTAAAAAAACCATCATCCTGGCAAAAGTTTTCTGAGAACATGACATGTCCTGAAACCTCAGAAGCTGCAGTCCCACCTTCTAAGACAAGCTTCTCACGATAGTTTGCAGCGCCAAGAGGGAGTATCTCGAAGTCACAGCCTAGCTCTTTCATCCTTCTTTTGACAATCCGGCTCGACCATACATCAAAATAGAATGTTCCAGGAAAATCACCCTTAGCTGATTCATGATCCGCGATGATGCACATGAAAATATCCGAGCCCATAGGTACACCTCTCTCATCAAGGAAGATACATCTGTCAGCATCACCATCAAAAGCAGCACCAAAATCTGCTGCCTCATCACGGATCCTCTGGCTCAATTCGACAATGTTCTCTTTTTTTGTCGGATCTGCCAGATGCTGAGGAGTCTCATTGTCTGGATCAAAGAACATTGGGATGATCTCAACATTCTTCACTCCTGAAAAAATCCGTTCAAGAGTGGGTCCTGCTGTTCCGTTGCCAGCATCCACTACAATCCTGATCTTTCTCCCTGGGGATTTCAACTTGGATCGCAGATATGACACATAATCTATGTTATGAGAATGTTCCAGCAACTCACCATTCCCAACAACATCCTTGTATGTATCATCCTCAACAAGCTCTTCAATCTCTTCTAATCCTCCACCATAATTGATCATACGGCCATCATAGCTGTTTATCTTGATACCATTATACACTAAAGGATTGTGTGATGCTGTTATCATGACTCCAGGAACAGAATTCCTCACATTATAGTTGTATAGTTCTGGTGAAGAGCAGAAGCCCATATCAATAGCATCGACACCTTGCTCAATTATACCTCTGATCAAAGCAGAATGCAGCTTTGGAGAGCTTTTCCGATGGTCTCTTCCAACAGCGACCCGTGGCATCTTGAAGAACTCTGCGACAGCGCGACCAACAGAATACGCTAGAGCATCATCAATCTCATCAGGATATATACCACGTACATCATATTTCCTGAAAACTCCTGTCATGCTGAACCTCCCTGTATATCAAGTCCATGGATATAATTCTCTACCTCGTGCCTGATCTGATCCAAGATCCCCTTCTCATCGGCCTCGAGGCGGAGCCTCACCAAAGGTTCCGTATTACTTTTCCTGATATTGAACCACCAACCTTCTCCATAGACAGTGATGCCATCAAGCTCCTCAATCTCATGGCCTTCATAGGCATCCTTTATTGTGTCAATGACTCTTGTAGGATCTTTTGTCTTTATGTTAATCTCTGGCGTCTGGAAATATTTCTTGTATGGCGCAATAACTTCAGAAAGGGGCTGCTGCAATCTATCCATATAAGTCAGAACTTTTACCATGAGATAGAACCCATCATCTATGTTATGGTTCTCTGCATACATGACATGCCCTGAGAGTTCAGCAGCAAGAAGCCCTCCCTTGTCGGCAAGTTTCTCCTTGTATACTGCATTACCTACCTCAGACACTTTTGGCTTGCAGCCCCATTTCTCAATCTCCTCGCGGACGACTTTGCTGAACCTGAGATCATAATATATCTTTGCTCCTGGATGATCCTTGCCCTCCATCCTAGCGATGAGACATAATAACATGTCTGTGTTGATAGTCTCTCCCATCTCATCGATCACTATACATCTGTCACCATCACCATCAAAAGCGAAACCGACATCGGCATCTTTCTCTTTCACTGTCCTCTTCAAGGATTCAAGATTCTCTTCTACCAGGGGATTAGCAGGGTGATTTGGATAATTGCCATCTGGCTCAAAGAATAACTTGCTGACCTCGCCACTATAATGCTCCATGAGCCTATGCAGGATGGGACCTGCAACACCATTGCCTGTATCAATGACGACCTTGAACTTGGTCTGGATCTTGGTCAACATATCACCAATATGGGAAACATACGAATCCAAGGGATCCTTGAATTCATATATTGGTTGAGAGTTACCTGGTTTACCCTCATCATCATCTACCAACGCTTCAATCTTCTCAAGCCCTTTGCCTTTCGTGATCAGTTTACCGTCTGGAGTGCATATCTTGAAACCATTATCCTCCTTGGGATTATGGGAAGCTGTTATCATCACGCCTACGGGGAATTCCCCTAAGATACATTCGCGATATAAGACAGGTGTAGCAGTCTCTCCTATGTATGTCACTGAAACACCAGCATCATTGAATCCTCTGACAATATTCTCAAACAAAGATGGCGAACTCATTCTGTAATCGCGCCCGATGACAACCTTGTCAATAGAAAAATACATCGTTATAGCTCCTGCCAGCCTGTAAGCAGTCACATCATCCAGATCCTCAGGATATCTGCCTCTTACATCATACTTATGAAAAACTTCACTCATCATACCACCTCTCCTCTATAGACATGAAGGAATAAGATTAGAGCCAGCAACAGGGTTTAAATATTTTGTTGATTAATGTTCCATCATTCAAGCTTCACTCTCTTTAGCCTGAGCGAATTATAGACTACATTCAATGAGCTTGCAGACATGGCTGCAGCGCCTATCATGGGATGGAGCAGCCCTAATACTGCAACAGGAACAGCAACAATGTTGTAGAACCATGCCCAGAAGAAATTCTCTTTTATCTTACGGAATATTGCTCTGGACAATTTCACAGTTGTCACAATAGTAGAAAGTTCTCCCCGCACAAGAGTTATATCAGCAGCTTCTATAGCAATATCAGTACCGGTACCTATGGCTATGCCCACCTCAGCCTGTTTCAAGGCAGGAGCATCATTGATACCATCACCGACCATGGCAACTATACCATATCTTCTCTGTAGCTTCTTGACCTGGTCTACCTTACCGTCAGGAAGCACTTCAGCAAGTACATCATCCACACCCACCTTCTTGGCGATGGCCTTGGCCGTACGTTCATTATCCCCTGTTATCATCGCTGTCTTCATGCCCATCAGTTTCAACTTGGCGATGGTCCTCGCAGAATCTTCTTTGATAGGATCAGCCACAGCTATAGCACCAGCGAGCTTTCCTGATATGGATATTATCATGACCGTCTTCGCTTCATCCTCCATAGCCCTTATATCCCCTTCTATAGGAGAAAGATCAATGGCATGCTCTTTCATCATCCGGGGACTTCCTATCATGATCTTCTTCCCAGAGACCTTGCCTTCAACACCTTTCCCGCTTGATGAAGAGAATCCTTTCGCTTCCTCTAGTCTGATCTTTTTCTGTCTGGCACTTTCCACTATAGCCTGGCCTAAGGGATGCTCAGAAGAGTTTTCCAAAGATGCCGCATACCTGAGAAGACTTCTTTCATCCATATCATGCACCAGGACATCAGTCACCTCTGGTCTCCCTTTGGTTATGGTGCCGGTCTTGTCGAAGGCTATAGCCTTCATCTCTTTCATTGTCTGAACAGCTTCTCCATTCCGTATCAAGACACCTTTCTCAGCACCTATTCCACTACCGACCATCAATGCGGTGGGTGTACCCAGACCAAGAGCGCAAGGACATGCTATGACAAGGACCGCTGTAGCAGTGATGAAAGCCAGAATCAGTGGAGGATGCGCAGGATTGACCCAAGGCAAGAAACCAGAACCCCATTCCATGATGGCCACATGAAAATCTGTGAATATAGTGAATGACAAGAAAGTGAGCAAAGTTATGATCAAGATGGCCGGCACAAAATATCCTGTGACCTTATCAGCAAACATCTGGATAGGGACCTTTGTGCCCTGTGCTTCCTCAACCATCTTTATTATCTGGGATAAGAAGGTATCCCTGCCAAGCTTAGTCACCTTCACCCTCAGCATGCCATTCTTGTTCATTGTGGCACCGATGACTTCATCTCCTTTCTTCTTCCTCACAGGAACAGGTTCACCCGTGGCCATGGACTCATCTATGGAAGATTCACCAGATACAACAATACCATCAGTAGGTATCTTCTCACCTGGCCTGACTATCATGACATCGCCAAGCTCAAGCTCTTTCACCGAGACCTTTTGCTCATCACCATCCTTGATGACGTTGGCAGTTTTGGCACCCATCTGGACCAGTTTACGTATTGCCTGTGATGCTTTTCCTTTCGCTCTGGTCTCAAGATACTTACCAATCAGATGGAAAGTCATTATGGTAGCAGACATCTCGATGAATGTCTGTACAGGGATGAAAAAACCCATGAGCCCGAGGATATACGGAGGCATAGAACCCATGGATACCAGAACATCCATGTTCGGACTCTTATTGAGCAACGATTTCATGCTTGCTTTATGGACACCAAACCCGAAGATGAACACGATAGGAAAAGCCAGTACCGCTGTGATTGCAAGATAGAAGGGGATTTCTGTAAAAAACATATGAACGACCATGAGAATCATTATTGTTCCTGCCAAGGATGCTGATGTTAGCATTCTTCTCTTCGCATGTTCCATCATCCTGACATCCTTGTCGTCCTCTTCACCCACTTCTACAAGATCGTAGCCTATTGCTTTCACTGCATCTTTTATGCCTGAAGGTTTCAACTTTCCAGGGTCATACTCAACTGTAAGCTTCTCATTCGCGAAATTCAGATTGACTGAGTGTATCGCTTCCATGCCCCTGAGTTTACCTTCTATAGCTTGGGCACAAGAAGTGCAGGACATTCCATTGACCTTGAAGACAATCTTCTCTACATCATTGTTCTCCTGTTCTGCACCATAACCTGCTTTCTTCACAGCTTCTACCATGATATTATCATCAACATCTTTATCTAACTCGATTGATGCCTTTTCCGTAGCCACGTTGACATCCGCCTTATTCACACCTTCTAATTTTTCCAACGCTTTGGATACTGAAGCGGCACAGCTTGCACAATGCATCCCCTTTATCCTGTACACTTTCTTCATATAAAAACCACTTCTCAACTGACTATGAGGGGTAGGATTATGACGACAATATAAATGATATCTTTAACGTATCTTGAAATAACCCATAATATGAGGATGACTACTGTGTAATAATCAAAATAGAGTCAGATTTGACAATGGAAAATCAAAATATGGAAATCCATACCGAAGATTTAAATATGATAAATCTTGCCTCGACTTGTTGCATATTTTGCATATATACGAATAGAAGACCAGGAGGGGTTTTATTATGGAGAACGAGAAAAGAAAATCCTCAGCACAGAAGCTGAGAAAAACATTCGTAGGCGGTTTCGCGCTTATGATAGTCATACTGCTTGTGCTCAATTTCCAGATTGCAGGGATGAACGAGCAGTTAGGGAATCTGAACGATGTGTTGACTGGAGCAGTGGCTGCAGATCCAGAGGCTGAAGGAGAACAGCAGCCCGAAGGAGAACAGCAGCCCGAAGACCTGGATATGGAACAGCTCACAGAAGATGCACCATACAAAGGAGATGCAGATGCTCCTGTGACAATAGTAGAATGGAGTGATTTCAAATGCGGATTCTGCAATAAGTTCTTTGATGAGACCTTTTCTCAGATAGAAGAGAACTACATAGAATCGGGCGATGTCAAGTTTGTCTTCAGGCACTTCCCTGTAGTGGGCGGAGAGACAGAAGCAGAAGTCACAATCTGCGCTGAGGAGCAGGATCTGTTCTGGGAGATGCACGATAAGATATTCGCCGCAGATGATTACACTGAAGATGAACTGATGAGCTGGATCACAGAACTTGGTGGAGATCAGACAGAGTTCGATGAGTGTATGGATTCTGGACGGCCAGAAGAAGTCATGAAGCAGGATCAGCAATTAGGGCTATCTGCAGGAGTCCAGGGAACTCCAGGATTCGTAGTCAATGGTGAACTAATCTCAGGAGCACAGCCATACAGCGTCTTTGAGGAGGCTATTGAAGCTAATCTTGAGTGAATATAGACTCATCATGAGTCTTTTTTTTATTTTTATTTTTATTCACATTTTTCTTGATTGACAGCCTCTATGCTGATAGAAGAATTGGATTTGGTGATCATGTTACACCCTGGTTCAAATGATATCATATCCACATGCGGCAAAAAAACAGTCTTCGTATAAGAAAGCTCATCGCCGCTTTCCACATAGAATTTCACTTCACTATTATTCGATTCTGGTGGACTATAATGGTTGATGTCTATCATATAATCAACACCATTGATTGTCGCAGGTAAATAGAAAAATCTCTCATAATTATCCTGTACAACAGAAGCAAGCATGACTTCATTGAACACCAGATCACCGAGAGAATCCAGGCCATTACGTACATCCTGTGAACGGCTATCGATGATCATGTCGAATATTATGCCTGTAGCGAGTATGAAAGCGCCAGCAACAAAAGCAAAGATGATCATGAATTCTGCGGATACCTGTGCTCTTGAACGCAACATCACTCACCTCTCAATCTCTTTATCCGGACCTTGAGTGAATCCTTTTCTACTGCCTCTATAGAAAATTGCATACGTCCTGACATGAAAGCATCCTCTCTCGGTTCAATTCCTCCAGAAAGATCAGAAGACCATTCCATATTGCCCTCAGGTGAGATAGGAACATCTGTGAAGAAGACAAAATCAGTCTCACCACCATAGAGTCGTGCTGTGATGACAAACTCATTCAACCCATCACCACCAGCATTGATGTACATATCCTGTATCTTTTCTGGAGCATTGAACGCAACCTTGACTTTTGAAGACTCACCATAATAATACATTGATTCAACAGCTGATATCATCTCTCTTCCAAATGAATTTATCTGGCCTGATATGATACGCTCACTTGATTGAGCACTGAACTGCTGGAACAGGAACAAGGAAGGTATCATGAGAGTAAAAGCTATGCCAACAATCATCATGAATTCAACAGCAGATTGTGATCTTCTCGATATCATCGTGGTCTCTCAACTCTCGTAAATACCATCCCTGTGACATTATGCAGATAGTCGGGAGAACTCCCTGTCGCATGATATTGGATGGTCAGATAAACATTACGCTTCAATCCCTCTCTCAGACCTACATCTTGCGTATCGCATTGGCTGAAATTAAAGAACATGCGTTCTCCCTGATCCCAGGTCTCACCTGATATATTAAAGTCACCTGAACCACAAGAGCCCTGAGCATCTTCACAGAAAACAGCATCATCTCCTTCCAGGTCAGGAACCCTGACATAACATCCGTCAATCTTGATTGATGTGCCAAGATTATTAGCCAGCATGAGATATATGCTCCCATCATGTCTCCCTACATCTGATGAGCTGACAACAATCTTCTCTAGACAATCGATCTCAGAGCTGAACTCACACTC
>JBKGYM010000049.1:0-7881 GCA_046546115.1 Candidatus Woesearchaeota archaeon | reverse complement strand
TTTTATCTTTGCTTCATCTTCCAGTGTATATGGGAACACAAAGGAGATACCATTCAAGGAAGATGCTGATATATCAAGACCCATCAGCCAGTATGCTGCTACAAAGGTGGCTGGCGAAGCATTATGTTATACTTACCACCACCTCTATGATATGGACATCTCTTGCTTGAGGTTCTTCACAGTATATGGTCCTCGAGGGCGTCCAGACATGGCAATCGCCAAATGGACGGATAAGATCTATGCAGAAGAACCGATTGAGCTATACGGTTCTGGAAAACTCAAGAGAGATTTCACCCACATCTCAGATATTGTCTCTGGTGTGATATCAGCTATGGAGAATGTTGAAGGTTTCAGGATATATAATCTTGGGAATTCTGAGCCAGTGATCATCTCTGAACTTGTCGGGATCATTGAACGTAATCTCGGAAAGAAAGCGAGAATTATCATGAAAGGTAAGCAGCCCGGCGATGTTGATCTTACGTGCGCAGATATAACCCGAGCAGGAAAAGAATTGGGCTACAATCCAAAAATGCCCATAGAAAAAGGAGTAGAAGATTATGTCAGATGGTATTTAGGGAAAAAATGATATCATCTTTTTTTCAGCTTTTCCTTGCTGGCCTTCTCAGATATGATTGCAGAATTGCCACTAGGATCCTCAAGGATGAGCTTCAGCTTATCCTTTCCCCACATTGTGTTCTGTAATTTCTTGATCATGTTCTTGGCCTTCTTCCTTTCAGTCTTATCCTCAGCGTTATCTCTGGCATGCTCAAGCTGGACCTTGACACGATTCAGGATTCCTTCTACATTAGTGATGTAACCATTAGCTGCAGCACCGGGCTCTATGGTGGTTATCCTCGGAATCTTGACAGTGGCGTTTGATGATTTCACGATCCTTATGCTCATATCGTCCTCTTCCGTGATCTCTAATGAATATTTAGAAGGTTCACCTTTCTCAGTAGGTTCTACATCTGCCTTATGATATTTGCAGGATGTGCATTGCATAGAGAATATGAAAACATTGCCGAAATAAGGTATCTCACGCTCAATCTCTGTCAGCTTCAGAGTGTTCTTTGAACATATAGGACATTCTTGTCCATCAAGCTCGACTCCCTCAGGTTTTTTCTCCTCATCACTCATATACATCACAATCCACAAAAAATCAGATATTTATTTAAACATTTCGCAAAGGCAGGTCAGCTCTTCGAGTTAAACTTTTATACTTCCAGATATGTAGCATATCATGCTTCTCCCTGCCAGACTATATCAGAAAAGCTCAACAAACTTAAAAGGTCGTTCAGCACAGGTAGCTTCCATGGATATCATCCTTGCCACTGTGATGTTCCTGACCGTCGCTTCTTTCATTCTAGCTTATATCTTTTCGGGTGTGACGGGAGATAAGATTGCAGAACTCGACGCTGAAAGCCGTGTGCTGCTCTCACGCATGACTTCCTCAGACAGGATGAGCACATCGCCCATGTTGGTAATGGATGATGGGAAGTTAAGTGTCAGACGATTGGAAAGTTTCATGGGGAATATGCTCTATGAAGAGAGCTTCTATGAGGATGTCAAGAATGAACTCAACATCAGGAATGAGTTCTGCATACATATCGAGGATTCTGATGGCAATATTGTCTACCCCCATGAACTCATACAGAATGACACAATCAAGGATGCCCTTTTTGATGATACAGCAGATTTCCCTGATTCTGTGAGTGCATTTGCTCTCGGAAGTGAAGAAATGACAGTGGGTGGCAAGCCATGTGCTAATGAGATCAGGTCATCTGAGCTTCATTGAACTCTACAATGCTATGTGCAAAGCTTTTTAAATACCTCCCATTTTCTAGCAATCATGCAAAAGAAAGCGAATAGTGTTTCTTCGGAAGATGTAGAGAAGGGTCAGCCGGTATTGAATATCGGACTCATCGGTCATGTAGATCATGGGAAGACCACATTGACTGAAGCTATGTCCGGACGTTGGACTGATACACATTCTGAGGAGATGAGGCGTGGAATCACCATAAAATTGGGATATGCCAATACGATAATACGAAAATTCCCAGATATATCGGACCATACAGCATACACTGTCGATGATGAGAAGAAAGGTGATAAGTCTCCAGTCCCCATCAAGAAGATAAGCTTTGTTGACGCTCCCGGACACGAGAGCCTCATGGCAACTATGCTTTCAGGAGCCACCATAATGGATGGTGCCATACTGATGATCTCTGCCACTGAAGAATGTCCTCAACCACAGACCCGTGAACACCTCATGGCTCTGGAGATTATGGATGTCGATAAGATCATTGTTGTCCAGAACAAGATTGATCTTGTTTCACCGGAGGAAGCCAAGGAGAATTATAATAGTATCAAAGAATTCCTCTCCACGACCAAATATAAGGATGCGCCCATCGTTCCTGTATCAGCACAGCACAGGGTGAACATCGATCTGCTTCTTGAGACCATAGATAAAACATTCGAGGTTCCGGAGAGAGACAGGACTTTAGAACCCATCATGTTTGTCGCAAGAAGTTTCGACATAAATAGGCCCGGATTGTCTCCGTCAGAGATAAATGGTGGAGTTTTGGGTGGAAGCTTGAAGCAAGGCGTCTTCAAGGTTGATGATGAGATTGAGATCAAGCCAGGAAGGCGGATTGAGGAGAACAACCAGATTGTATACTATCCGATCAAGACAAAGATAAAAGAGCTCTATTCCGGTTCTGAGAAGATTGAAGAGGCATTCCCGGGTGGATCAATCGGTGTGTCCACTTTCCTTGATCCAGGTGTGGTCAAGTCAGATTCACTCATAGGTTCACTTGTAGGCCATCATGGTAAGCTTCCTGAGACACTACATGAGCTTTCACTCGAGATACATCTACTCGATCGTGTTGTAGGCTCTAAGTCAGACATTGAAGTAGAAAAGATAAAACCAGGTGAGACATTGATGCTGAACGTCAATGCTTCTTCGACTGTAGGTCAAGTGACTAAATCTGATGGAAAGAAAGCGCATTTTAAGCTGAAACTTCCTGTCTGTGCAGAACCAGGTGCAAGGGTTACCATATCCAGGATGATCGGTTCAAGATTCAGATTGATAGGATATGGTGTGATCATCTAAGAAAGATTTAAAAATGAGTCACAAAAATTTTTCAATTATGCGGATGTAGTTTAGTCGGTTAGAGCACCAGACTCATATGGCTTGAGTGATGAGCCGAAAGGCGATGACTTAAAATTGTGCTTGGGCGATCTGGAAGTCGGGGGTTCAAGTCCCCCCATCCGCATCATTTTTCTCTAGGTTTGACGAGTAGATTAGCCTTATCTGGTAATGGCGTGTGTTTCACTACACCAAGCTTCGCTTAGGTGTGAACGTTCAAGCACACTAGAATGTTGAATAGAAAAGAGACGGCCCCGCTCGGAATCAGAACAGATTAGCCTTATCTGGTAATGGCGTGTGTTTCACTACACCAAGCTTCGCTTAGGTGTGAACGTTCAAGCACACTAGAATGTTGAATAGAAAAGAGACGGCCCCGCTCGGACTCGAACCGAGGACCTTGCGGTTAACAGCCGCACGCTCTAACCAGCTGAGCTACGGAGCCATCAGATTATCTGAAAACAAGCGTCAGTTTATAAATTTATTTCTGTTCTGTGTCATCGTTCGAAGCCCCAGGATGAACGAAGGAAATGCTCCCGCCGGGATTGCATGAATCTTCTGAATGCTCCCGCGAAAAAATTTCGTGTGGACGTTCGAATCCTAAGGGAAATGAATGCAATGAATGCTCCCGCCGGGATTCGAACCCGGGTCTTCGCCTCGAGAGGGCGAAATGATTGGCCGGACTACACCACAGGAGCAATAATCAATTGAAAAAATAGGAGCTATTTTTAAATCTTCGTATTTCAAAGTGAACATAACTTTTTTAAAACATCATCTGATGCTGTTATCAGCTCATGAAGCACTATGACTGATTGAATATTTGATGATCGAAGATGGCGGATAATTCAGAAGAGACAAAGATTGAACCAAATAAGATGAAGAGGAATCACACATTCCTGACGGGGATGTACATGGCAGTGAATGCGATAAGTGATGCCTTCTTGATAATGGATGGCCCAGATTGCGCATATAAGAAGATTGAATTGTTTGAGAAGAATCATGATTTCATGACCAAGATATTCAAGAGGGATGGAAGGCACAAGATCTCTGCCACTGTCACCGATGTCAATCATGTGATTGATGAAAGGCATGACCAGATCATTGATAGTATCCTGAATGTTGCCTCTTGCGAAGATTCTGGGGTGGTTTTCATATCTTCTGAACCAATGGTAGCCCTTACTGGTGTAGATTATGATATGCTGGCGGATGAGGCCCAGAAGAGTACTGAGAAAAAGATAATCCCGATCCCATATCAATCTTTGGACAAAGACTGGCTTGACGGATATTCATACGTGCTTGAAAGGATTGCTGAACGGATTGATTTTCCTTCCACAGATAGGAAGAAAGACAAAGTTGCTGTGATTGGACATCTGTTCGACAGGAATGAGGGAGATAACCTGGGCAATGTAAGAGAGATAGAACGTATGCTGAAAGCGATATCTCTTGACCCATGTTCAATCTGGTTATCCGGTTCCAGATATGATAAATTAGCAAAAGCTGCAGAAGCTGAATATATAATAAAGATGCCTTATAGTGGAAGAGCTGCTGATATCATCGCTGAAAGGACAGGTGCCAAGATCATTGATGTTGGCATCCCTTTCGGTTTTGAGAATACTTCACAATGGCTACGGATTGTGGCAACAACTGTTGGGCGAGAATCTGAGGCAGAAGCTTTCATCAATAATGAGTTGAAAGCGATCATGCCACTCATGGAATGGCTTGTCCCAGTGTATTTCCAAGGAAAGAGAATCGCGTTTGCAGGCGATCCACACTTTGCATCCGCCTTTGTGAGAGCATTCAGTGAGCTAGATTCTGTTGTCACAGAGATAATAGCATACAGCACCAGTGACAGGAAACTTATTGATGTGGATGTCCCGGTCTTCTATGAGAATGATGAGTATCAAAGATCGCACCATACTGATTACTTCGTCGGGTGCTATAATTCAAGGGAGATGTCAGGTGGTCGTGTGCCTTTCATCGAGTTCGGATTCCCATCACATAATACACATTTCTTCTCAGAAGAGCCATATCTGGGTTTAATTGGATTCACCTTGTTCTTGAACAGAATGATAAACAGATATCTCAGCCATGAGAGTAGAAGATAGTCATTTGCAGATTCTCCAGCATGTCCAAAGCCCCGATGAGACCATAAGCGAAGCGAATGGGCTCGAGGTATGCAAGAACAAAGTTCTTGGACCTCGACCCGTCAAAACTGGGCTCGAGGGGATTTGAACCCCCGACCACACGATTATCAGTCGTGCACTCCACCAGACTAAGCTACGAGCCCATCGTCAAAGAATGACAAGGATGCTGGAATAAAGAGTTCTTTATAAAGGTTTTTGAATTATGTTTCTCCATAGCAGACATAAGATCCCAATACTATATGCAAAGTTTTAAAACAGGACACAAAACAATACAGTATGAGAATTCTTTTTGTCTATCCTGAGTATCCTGAGACTTTCTGGAGCTTCAAGCATGTGCTGAAATTCATCTCGAAGAAGGCAGCATTTCCTCCACTAGGAATACTGACAATATCTTCAATGCTTCCACCAGAGACTGAGAAGAAGCTGATCGATCTCAATATAGAGGAACTCAGCAAGGATGATGTCATGTGGGCAGACTATGTCTTCATCAGCGCCATGATTGTGCAGAAGGATTCTGTCATGAAGATATCAAGGTTCGCGAAGAGCCTGGGAAAGAAGGTTGTCGCGGGTGGCCCGCTTTTTTCAGTTGAGAATATCGATGATTTCAGAAGAATAGATAATTTTGTATTGGACGAGGGAGAAGTCACATTTCCGATGTTCATCTCAGATCTCAGCAAAGGCAGACCATTACAGAAAGTCTATACAAGTACACTTAAACCCGATTTGAGGTCAACGCCATTGCCTGACTGGAATCTTATCAAGATAAAGAAATACGCCACCATGCTTATCCAGTTCTCCAGAGGTTGCCCATTTGATTGTGATTTCTGTGATATAACCCGGCTGAACGGAAGAAAGCCCAGAACAAAAGGAGCTGACCAGATTGTCAGTGAGCTAGATTCACTCTACAATGCAGGTTGGAGGGGTCCTGTTTTCATGGTCGACGATAATTTCATAGGGAATAGGTCAATGGTGAAAGAAGCGTTGAAACATATCTTGACCTGGAGCCGTGCAAAGGGATTTCCATTCTCGTTCCTCACTGAAGCATCACTTGATATTGCTGATGATCAAGAACTTATGGACCTCATGGTTATGACAAATTTCAGGACAGTCTTTCTTGGTATTGAGACACCAAATAATGATTCTCTCCAAGAATGTAACAAATTCCAGAATTCTTCCAGAGATATGGCAATATCAGTAAGAAAGATCCAAGGTAGTGGACTGCAGGTACAAGGAGGCTTCATACTTGGTTTTGACAGCGATCCTAATGACATTTTTGAGAAACAGATCAAATTCATACAGAAGATTGGTGTAGCAACAGCCATGGTGGGACTTCTCAACGCTGTACCTGGTACCAAACTTTACAAGAGGCTCAAGAAGGAAGGAAGGATCCTCAACGACTCATCAGGAAATAATACTGACTCATCTGTCAATTTCATGCCAAAGATGGACAAGGAAAGGCTCATTGAAGGATACAAGGATGTAATCAGGACGTTATACTCCTCAAAAAATTATTATGATAGGATCATGACTTTCGTTGCTCATTATACTCCGAAGATGCCAAACAGCAGATTTTCCCTGAGAGACCTGAAAGCACTTTTCATGTCTATGTGGATTCTTGGTGTCATCGACAATGGCAGAAAGTATTATTGGAAAGCTTTCACCATGACCTTAGCTAAGAATCCAAGAGCTTTTTCTACAGTCATGACACTGATGATATATGGCTTCCATTCCAGGAAGATGGCTCAGGTATTATGAACAGGAGAGGGTTGAAGAATGGCAAGATGACGTCGTGGCCCGACGTCAGACCGCTGGTTAATCGTCGTCTCAAAACATTTATAAAAAGAGGTCTGCTACTGAACATTGGGTGGTAGAATACCAATAACAGATTATCTGAAAAAAGCGGAGTCATCCCTGAATAGGATACTCGATAGCACAAAGATATCAGAGAAGAATAAGGCTGATCTGAATAGATATCTGAATGCTCTGGATGTCTCTCACGCGAGAATAGACATCATCTGCTCTAATCTATATAGATTATTCACTGAATGTGATGATCTCCTCGGTGCCAAAGATGACAGGGATTATATGAATTCTCTCTTCAGGAGACTGAAGATGCGCTTCTCTGACGCATCTTATAATACCTTGAAGAATGTCGGCAAGGCCTTTGTCAGATGGCACAATGATGGGGACACACCCATCGGCTGGAAAGATATCAAGAATAACGGCAAGACCTCATCAAAACGTGACCTGAAGCCAGAAGACATGGTGACCTGGGAGGATGGACTCAGGATGGCCGAGCAGACCCAGAGCACCCAGCTTAAGGCGATCCTGATGACACAGCTTGATGGCGGTTTCAGGCCCTCTGAATTCATCGATCTGAAGTATGGCGACATAAAGAAGGAAGGGAGATACCTTGTAGCGAGGGTGAGAGGAGGAAAGACTGGTGGGCGTGATGTCATTCTCTTCAGATGCCTGCCTCAGCTCCAGAACTGGCTGAGGAATCATCCTGTCAAGAGACGTGATGCTCCACTGTGGGTAATGGAAGTGCCAGGGTTCAGCCACAGGAAGACCAAATCAGATAAGCTGGCCTAC